>CAZXXV010000340.1:0-5200 GCA_964644725.1 uncultured bacterium | reverse complement strand
CGGTCCAGCCCGCTGAGTTCCTGACCCTCCTGGGTCCGTCAGGCTGTGGCAAGACCACCACGCTGCGGATGATCGCCGGTTTCGAGCAGCCGAACTCGGGGCGAATCTTCATCGGCGAGCAGGACGTCACCGGCCTCATGGCCAACCAGAGGAACATCGGCTTCGTCTTCCAGAATTACGCCCTCTTCCCCCACCTGTCGGTGTTCGAGAACGTGGCCTACGGCCTGCGCGTCCAGAGAAAATCGGAAGGCGACATCTCGCGGGTCGTGGGGGACGTCCTCGCTCTGGTGGGTCTCCAGGGGTATGAGCGCCAGTTCCCGAACCAGTTGTCAGGCGGGGAGCAGCAGCGCGTGGCACTGGCCCGGGCCATCGTCATCCGCCCTCGGGTGCTCCTCTTCGATGAGCCCCTGTCGAACCTGGACGCCAAGCTCCGGGTGCACATGCGGGGCGAGTTGCGCGAGCTGCAGAAGCGCCTCGACATCACAGCGGTCTACGTGACCCACGACCAGGAAGAGGCCATGGCCATCTCCGACCGGATCGCGGTCATGCACCAGGGGGCGATCGTCCAGGAGGGAACGGCCGAGGACCTGTACCGCCGCCCGGCGTCGGAGTTCGTGGCCCAGTTCATCGGCCGGACGAATCTATTGTCCGGGAGGATCCTGTCTGCGGGGCCGTCCGGGGTCGAGCTGGAGGTGGCCGGCCAGCGCATTCGGGTGTCCGACAAAGCTGCGCGCGTGACGGCCGGGCAGACCGTCCGGCTGGTCGTTCGCCCCGAGGTGATCGAGTTGCGCTCGGCGGCCCCCTCACCTTCTCCTCTCCCCCCCGGGGAGAGGATCCAGGAGAGGGGCGATTCGGTGAGTGCGATCCCAGGCACGATCGTGTCGCGGACGTTCCTTGGCGAGAAGGCGGAATATCAGGTCCGAGTGGGAACGGATCTTCTTCAGGTCACCAGCTACAATCCGGTCCAGCGCGGCGTCTTTTCCGCCGGCCAGCAGGTGATGCTCCACTTCCCGCCCGAGGGCATCCAGCTTCTGCAAGAGGGATCGTCATGAGGAATGCGGGGAATTGGCGCAGCACCAGGCGCCATCTCGTCCTTGTACTGCTTCTGTTGGCGATGCCAACGCTGGCACCTGGCCAGAGCCAGGAGGTCCATGGAGAGAACTCGGTCTTTGCCGGTCATGGCGTAGCCATCGCCTGGGGCGTACTGAAGGGCGGGACCGAAGAACAGACTCAGGTGATCCTTCGAATCGTCCCGATGGGCGAGTCCTTTGCCTGCGTCCGCATCGAGGGCGTGGACCCGTTCACCCAGAATGGCCAGGTGATCGTGGATGGCCGCGCGCTGGGTGACGGCTTGGACGTTCGAACCCCTCGGGGAACCTTTGCGGACTTTCCGCGTCGAGAGATCCATCTCTACCGAACCGATGCCGACTGGCAGGCACGCAAGCCGACCGTGACGATCTTCTACTTGGGGCTGCCAGACACCACGCCAGAGTTCACCTCGGAGGCGGCCCTTTTTGCGTATCTCGCCGAGGCCCTGGCCAAGATCCAGGGCGCGGGTCAAGGAAAGAAACCATGAACCGCATGGAGCTTGCCCGCCTGTTGGATCACTCGTTGCTGAAACCCGAAGCCACCGAAAAGGAAATCGTCGCCCAGGTCGAGGTGGTCCTCCAGTGGGGGATCGGCTTCTTCTGCGTGCAGCCGAGCTACGTGTCTCTGGCTGCGGGGGCTCTGCGGGACTCAGGGGCGCGGGTAGTCTCCGTGGTCGGTTTCCCTCACGGCTGCGAGCGCTCGACCGTGAAGGCCCATGCCGCCGAACTGGCTGTCCGGGATGGCGCCGCCGAGGTGGACATGGTCATGAATGTGGGACGGCTCAAGTCGGGTCGGAGTCAGGCCGTCGCCGACGAGATCGCGCAGGTGGTCCGCGCGATCGCCGGCATCCCGGTCAAGGTCATCCTCGAGACGTGCCTTCTCACCGAGGAGGAGAAGGTCGTGGCGTGCCGCATGGTGCGGGATTCGGGCGCAGCGTTCGTAAAGACCTCCACCGGATTTCACCCGGCGGGTGGGGCGACGGTGGCAGATGTTCGCCTGCTTCGGGCTACTGTCGGCCCGGATTTCGGCGTCAAGGCAGCGGGAGGAATCCGGACTCTGGCCGACGCCCTGGCCATGCTGGAGGCCGGCGCCAACCGGCTCGGCACCTCCGCCAGCCCGACCATCCTGACCGCCCTTCCCAGTTCTGACGCCCCTGCCTAGAGACGCTGTCCCACTCTCCCAGCAGGCTTGCGATCTCATGACTGGAGTCTCGGGTCATTCCCGAGGCGGCGGCTGGGGTCTTGGAAGGGATGGCTTACGTGCCGATGCGGGCCTCTTCCAGGATGCGGGCCGCGCGCGTCGTGTTGAAGATGCCGCAGGTGCAGAACTTTGCCATGTAGGTGGCAGCCTGTCGGGGGTCCCGGCGGCCCTCCTTGACCCAATCAATCATTTTCTTGGCGAAGTTGTGGGAGACCATGCCGTGGCCGCACATCGTGGAGAGTTCCAGGACCTGGCGATCCGGCAGGCGGTTCAGATCGCCGTGGAACCCCAGCGAGTATTCCACGCTGTGCCGCGTGATTCCGGCCCGCTGGCAGCAGGCCCTGGCCTCGTCCGTGAGGGCACTGATGTTGATGGAGATGCCGAGATCGGCCTGCCGGAGGTCGGTCAGGAAGGCCTCCAGCCTCTTGGGATCGTCGAAGACGGCAGCGACGGCGGTGCAGGCGTCGATCCCCTCCACCACCTCGGCGGGGTCCACGCCCTCCTGCCGGCGCCAATGGGCCAGGGGCGTGAGCTTCTTCGAGGGTCGGAAGATCCCCCCTTTGAGCGCGTTCCCCACATTGACGGGATGCTGTTTCAGGGCCAGGCGGAGGAAGGCCTGGAGCTTGGCCGGGGCACCCTCGTCGTTGATCCCCCGCGCGGCCATGGCGAAGATGATGTAATCGTCCCGGAGGCTCTCCCGGGGGCCAAAGCGATGCAGTGTGTTGGTCATGGGCCTCGGTACCTCCTCAGGCGCAGGCGACGGCCGGCCGCCGTCCCAGCCCCAGGTTGGTCTTGCCCCGGTAGAACGTGTATCCTTCGCGTTTGAGCAGGGGCTCCAGCTGGTTATCCCCCCGGGCATCGCAGCGCGTGGACACCCCAATAGACACGATGGTGTCTAGAGTCGGGGCCACCTCCTCCACCACTTGGAGGACCTGGGGCACGTGCTCGAGGGTGGTCTTCAGTTCCAGGATGGCTGAGAGCACCTTTTCATCCAGGATGTCCTCACGGAGGGCACCCGTCTTGGGATCAGTGATCAGGCTGTAGACCGGATTCTTGCTCTCGAAGGCGATGGGCAAGGGGGCGAGGGCCATGGTCATCCTCTGGATGTCTCGGAACCAGACCCCCACACCGGGCCGACCGAACTCGATGGTGAAGCCTGCCTCGCCCTCGTTCACCCGGCCGGTCACGTCGTTGGTCTTCACCTCTTCCGTGCCCCGGCCGTGGATCCCCGTGGACTCGTGAGGGACTAGCGGATCGCTGAAGGCCCGCCGGATGATCCGGGGCCAGGTGAGTTCCTGGGGGGTGAGGGCATCCGTGGGACACACGTCCGGCTCGGGATCAAACCGGATGCGCAGGAGCTTTAAGAAGCCCCGGATGGTGCGGACCAGCGTGGGGTTCAAGTGCTCCTTGCTCATCCCCCGATAGCAGGTGCAACACTCCACGCATTCGTCCAGATTCACCGTCGCCCGATTGACCGTCGTGTCAATATAGATCGCCCCCATCGGGCAGGTGGGGATACAGTTGCTGCACGCCACACATTTCCATTGGTCTATCTCCATTGTTTCACTCCCTGCAAAGGCCTGCCGCCGATTGGAGTTCTTCGGCGACAATGCTGAGACGCTCTGGTGTCCGGGTGAAAATTGCGCGCCATCCTATCCGCCTGTTGCAGCGGGTGTCAAGCAGTTCGGTGCCGTCCGTATGTGGAAGCAAGTTGGCTCTCCCGGTCGCGCCCAGGCACTCGTCGTCGTGAAAGCTAAGGGAGACAAGCCCGAGGGCACCACCACGGCGCGCCCTCGGCCGCTGTGTAACGTGCTTGACAGTCCTTGGTGAGACGCATATGTTGTGCAATATCGTGAGACTTTCTGTTCTTACCGGCTCGTTGAAGGAATAGACATCGACCGCTCGCTTTCCCCCTCGAGGTCCGATGCCCCGGCGGATCACGGTCGCCCACAGTCCCGATTCCGACGACGCCTTCATGTTCTTTGCCCTGGCCCAGGGCAAGGTGGGCGACCCCGATCTGGAATTCGTCCATGCCTTGGAGGACATCCAGAGTCTCAACCAGCGCGCGCTCCGGGGGGAGTACGAGGTCACCGCGGTCTCCTTCCACGCCTATGCCTACATAGCGGACCGGTACGCGCTCCTGCCCCACGGCGCCAGCATGGGGGATGGCTATGGCCCCATGGTCGTGAGCCGGGAAGCCTGTCGCCCCGAGGATCTGCGGGGAAAGCGCATCGCCGTCCCCGGCACGCTTACGACCGCGGCCCTGGCACTCCGGCTGTGGGATCCGGACCTCCAGCACGTCGTGATCCCCTTCGATCAGATCATGGACGCAGTGATCGCGCGGACAGTGGATGCAGGCTTGATCATCCACGAGGGCCAGGTGACGTATAGGTCCCTCGGGTTCCACAAGGTGGTAGACTTGGGCGAGTGGTGGTTGCGCGAAACCGGCCTGCCCCTCCCCCTCGGCGGGAACGTGATCCGGAAGGACCTCGGCCCGGAGCTGATGCGCCAGGTTTCCCACCTGCTGCGTGAGAGCATCCGGTATGCCCTGGCGCACCGCGAGGAGGCGCTAGATTACGCCATGCAGTTCGCGCGGAACATGGAACGCCGGCTGGCGGACCGGTTCGTCGGGATGTACGTCAACGATCTCACGCTCGACTACGGCGATCGCGGCCGCGCCGCGGTGCGGCGCCTGCTTGCCATGGGTCACGAGCGAGGCCTCATCCCGCACCGAGTGGAGCCCGAGTTCATCGAATAGGGAAGATGGTGATCGAAGGTGGGCGAGGTCCCAAGCGCGTCGCCCGGCCGCACCCAACCTATCGGTTGAGTACCCGGCGGCAAGGGCCAACATGGGGCAGACACGGATGGACGACACCGTTCGGCGAGCTTATGTTGTGCGGCTACGCGGCGA
>CAZXXV010000339.1:0-5210 GCA_964644725.1 uncultured bacterium | reverse complement strand
GGCTCAACACGAACGGCAACTACCGACTTTGCCTCAAAGTTAGCGCTTATGCCCCGGTGGGGAGAGGGGTGGGAGAGGGGGGTCGAACGGTCGAATCCGCCCGAGGCGGAAACAACCGAACGCTGTTGAGAGTTGAGGGGGAATGGAAGAGTTCAAACGGATCAAGCGGCTGCCGCCGTACGTCTTCGCCATCGTGAACGACTTGAAGGTCAAGGCGCGGGCGCGGGGCGAGGACATCATCGACTTCGGTATGGGCAACCCGGACCTGCCCACGCCCGCCCACATCGTGGACAAGCTGTGCGAGGCGGCGCGCAACCCCCGCAACCATCGGTATTCGGCCTCGCGAGGGATCACCAAGCTTCGTCATGCGATCTGCGACTGGTACCGCCGTCGCCACCGCGTGGAGCTGGACCCCGACACCGAGGCCATCGCCACCATCGGGGCAAAGGAGGGGCTGTCCCACCTGGCCCTGGCCATCGTGGAGCCCGGGGACGTGGCCCTGGTTCCCAATCCGACCTACCCGATCCACGCTTATTCCGTCGTGATTGCCGGCGGGGATGTGCGCCACGTGCGCCTCACCCCGGGGGAGGATTTCTTCGCGAATCTGATGGCGGCCTTCCGCGAGTCGTGGCCCCAGCCTAAGCTCCTGATCCTGAGTTTCCCCCACAACCCCACGACGGCGGTGGTGGACCTGGAGTTCTTCAAGAAGACCGTGGCCTTCGCCCAGGACCACGACCTGATCGCGATCCACGATTTCGCCTACGCCGATCTCACCTTCGACGGGTACCAGGCGCCCAGCTTCCTCCAGGCGCCGGGAGCCAAGGAGGTGGGCGTGGAGTTCTTCACGCTCTCCAAGAGCTACAACATGCCCGGCTGGCGCGTCGGCTTCGCGGTGGGCAACCCGCGGATCATCGCTGCGCTCACCCGGATCAAGAGCTACCTGGATTACGGGATGTTCCAGCCCATTCAGATCGCCTCCATCATCGCCCTGGATGGGCCCCAGGACTGCGTGGGGGACATCGTGCAGACTTACGCCTCCCGCCGGGACGTCCTGTGCGAGGGATTGACGCGCGTGGGCTGGAAGATCGACAAACCCCAGGGGACCATGTTCGTCTGGGCCAAGATCCCGGACCAGCTCCGCATGATGGGTTCCCTGGAGTTCAGCAAGTTTCTCCTGGAGCGGGCCAAGGTGGCGGTGTCTCCGGGCATCGGTTTCGGGCAGTACGGGGACGAATACGTACGCTTCGCCCTGGTGGAAAACGAGCACCGGACGCGCCAGGCGATCCAAGGCATAAAGCGGATCTTGTGAGATCCGCCAATGCAAAATGCAAAACGGACAACTGACAACCGATTACCATTGACTTCATTGACCGGGTGTCAGTTGTCGGTTGTCAGTTTTTCATTGCGCACCGAAGGTGCCGACCGTAGGATGATGGGGAAGGCTAATGTTCGATAGGTTTCGGGAGGCCTGCGGGATCTTCGGAATCCTGGGCCGTGCGGAGGCGGCCAATCTCACCTACCTCGGGCTGTACGCCCTCCAGCATCGAGGGCAGGAGAGCGCCGGCATCGTCGTCTCGGATGGCCACACACTGCACCTGGAAAAGGCCATGGGCCTGGTGGCGGACGTCTTCAATGAAGCACGCCTCCGACGGCTCAAAGGCTCCCTAGCCATCGGCCACGTCCGGTATTCCACGACGGGTAGCTCCCATCTCAAGAATGCCCAGCCCATCGTCGCCACGTACCGGCACGGCGGGGTGGCGTTAGCCCACAACGGGAACCTGGTGAACGCCCACCTGCTGAAGGCCGAGCTGGAGAGCCGTGGGTCCATCTTCAGTTCCACCACCGACAGCGAGGTTATCGTCCACCTGATCGCCCGTTCCGGCAGCGACGACCTGGTGGAGGCCACGGCTGAGGCTCTGAGCCGGGTCTCGGGCGCCTATTCCCTCGTGGTCATGAACGAGACCGAGCTTTTGGGAATCCGGGATCCTCATGGATTCCGGCCTCTGTCCCTGGGTCGCCTGGGGGACGCCTGGGTCCTGGCGTCGGAGTCCTGCGCCTTCGACCTGATCGACGCCACCTTCGTCCGGGACTTGGAGCCGGGTGAGTTCCTCCACATCACGCCCCACGGGATGAGATCCTATCGCCCACTGCCGACCGGCCAGCCAGCCCAGTGCATCTTCGAATATATCTATTTCGCCCGCCCCGACAGCCTGCTCTACGGGCAGAACGTGGCCATCGTCCGCAAGGCGTTGGGCCGGCAACTGGCGCGCGAGGCACCGGCCGATGCGGATCTGGTGATCCCGGTTCCCGACTCGGGGGTGCCGGCCTCCCTGGGCTACGCGCAGGAGTCCGGGTTGCCCTTCGATCACGGCCTGATCCGCAATCACTACGTGGGCCGCACTTTCATCGAGCCCAAGCAGAACATCCGCCACTTCGGGGTGAAGATCAAGCTGAACCCGGTGCGCGAGATTCTGGAGGGCAAGCGGGTGGTGGTGGTGGACGACTCTATCGTGCGCGGGACCACCAGCCGGAAGATCGTGAGCATGGTCCGGTCGGCCGGCGCACGCGAGGTCCACATGCGCATCAGCTCGCCCCCCACGATCTCCCCGTGCTACTATGGGATTGACACCCCCACCCGAAAGGAACTCATCGCCTCCAGCCATTCGGTGGAGGAAATCCACCGCTACATCCGGGCGGACAGCCTGGGGTATCTCAGCATGCAGGCCCTGCTGGCAGCCGTCGGAAAGGATGACGGCTTCTGCCACGCCTGCTTCAGCATGCAATATCCTGTGGCGTTCCCGATGGAGGATCTCGCCCAGCTCCGCCTGTTCGAACCCTAGCCGGTGCCGGCGGCCCAGCCGGCGCCTGCAGGAAGGGAACGATCGATGGCTGTCGATCGAAAGGACCCGCAGGAACGCGCCAAGCGCCTCGCCCGGTTGATCGTTGGCGACATCGTCCTGTACAACCAGGAGAAGATCGTCGAAGGGATCAAGAACGATACCCTGTTTCAGATGTTGGAGGAGGAGCTGGCGGAGGGCCGGAAGTACTACGACAAGAACGTGGACCCGGCGGTGGCCGCGCAGACGGACTACTTCAACCAGGCGATCGTGGACATCCTGGTGAAGGGCCGAGGGAACGTCGAGTCGAAGATCTGGTAGATTTCTGGTCGGGCGGCCCTCGCCCTGGAAAGATCAACGCGGCCCGGAGACATCCTCCGGGCCGCGTTGTTTTTGGGCCGAAGCCCACCCTCACCCGTTCCCTCTCCCCCACGGGGGAGAGGGAACGGGTGAGGGGGTCAGAACACCGGCGTGCACCAGTGGCGGTACTTGGGATGGTTGCCCTTGACGACCTGGAAGTACAGTTGCTGGATGCGGGCCGTGACGGGGCCCATCTTCCCGCTGCCCACGGGGCGGCGATCCACCTCGATCACGGGGGAGACCTGAGCGCCGGTCCCGCAGAGGAATACCTCGTCGGCCACGTAGACCTCCGTCCGACCCACCTGGCGCTCGACGACGGTCAGGCCCAACTCCTCCCGGCACAGGGTGAGCAGGACGTCGCGGGTGATCCCCTCCAGGATGTCCTGGGACCGGTCCGGGGTGAACAGGGTGCCGTTCCGGACCAGGAAGATGTTCTCGGCTGAGCCCTCGGAGATGAAGCCGTGCTGGGTGAGAAAGATCGCCTCGTCGTAGCCCTGTTCCATCGCCTCTGTCCGGGCCAGCGCCGAGTTCACGTAGCCGCCGGTCACCTTGCAGCGGGCCGGGATGGTATTGTCGCTGATCCGCCGCCAAGAGGAGAAGCCGGCCTTGATCCCCACCGAGGTGTCAATGTACTCTCCCAGCGGGATGGTGTAGATGGCGAACCCGGTCTCGTACCCGAGCAGTTTCGGGCCCAGGCCCTCGGAACTGATGTAGGCGATGGGCCGGATGTAGGTATCCTCCTTGGGCTGGTTCCTGCGGAGCAGGTCCACGGTGATGGCGCAGAGTTCCTTGACGTCGTGGTCCAGTTTGAGCTTGAGGACCTTGCAGTTTCCGACCATGCGCTCGTAGTGCTCGGGGAGCTTGAAGACGAAGAGCTGCTGCTCGGCTGGGTTCCAGTAGGCGCGGATCCCCTCGAACACCCCGCTCCCATAGTGCAAGGCGTTCGTCCGGATGCTGACCTTGGCCTCGGACAGCGGGACGAACTGCTTGTTGAAATACACGGTCTGCATGGGCTTCCCCCTTTGTAGCGTCCTGAACGCGCGTTCGACCTCACCCTACCCAGGACCCGTGAAAATGTCAACGACAAACCCGGGGCAGGGTGCGCGCTCGTTACGCGCTTAGCTCACCGGAAGGCTGGCATGACCTCCTTGGACAAGAGTTCCAGCTCACGCAAGATGTGCCTGTGGGGCATGCCCGGGAAGAACAGCCGACAGATCAGGTGGGTCATGCCGTACTGCTCCACGAACGGCCGGAGCGCCCGGATGACCTGATCGGGGGCTCCGATCAGGAAGCGATCCTTCTTTAAGGCGTCGAGGTCCGTGGCGATGGAGGCATCGATAAAGGGGTGCTTCCACCCGCCCGCGTACTCCTTCCGGTACGAGACCATGATGTGCTCTTCGGCCAGCTCCCGCGCCTGCTTGTCGGTGTCGGCGATGATGACGTCCCGGGTGAGCGGCCACTCGGTGATGGCTGCCGTGCGCCCGGCGGCTGCGCGGTTCTGCAAGAACTGCTTCTTGCCGTTCAGCAGACGGGTGAGATCGGCCGTGGGGCCGGGGATCCAGTTGTCGCCCAGCGTGGCGGCACGCTTGAGCGTGAGTTCGCCCCACCCCCCGATCCAGAGCGGCGGATGGGGCTTCGTGATGGGCTTGGGCTCCAGCTTGCCCTCCACCGTGTAGTACTTCCCCTTGAAGGAGACGCGGTCCTCAGTCCAGAGGGCTTTCATGATGGTCAGTTGCTCCACAAACCGCGCGCCGCGCTTCTCCAGGTCGGCGCCGTACAGGGCGAACTCATCCGGCTTGTACCCGATGGCCGCGCCCAGGACGAAGCGGCCGTTGGACATGATATCCAGGAGCGCGACCTCCTCGGCGAGCCGCACGGGATGGTAAAAGGGGGCCACCAGGATGTCGGTCCCCAGGGTGACCTTGGACGTCCGCGTGGCGAAGCCGGCCAACACCGTGATCGGCGACGGCCAGTAATGGTTCAAAACGGAATGATGCTCTTCCATCCAGACCG
>CAZXXV010000338.1:0-5211 GCA_964644725.1 uncultured bacterium | reverse complement strand
ACATCCACTGCCTGGTGGACAAGGGCGTGCACCTGCTCGAGGTGGTGAACCTGGAGGAGCTGGCCAGGACCAGGACGTCCGAGTTCCTCCTGGTCATGGTCCCGCTGAAGATCCGGGGCGGCACCGCCAGCCCGGTGCGTCCGCTGGCTGTTGTCTAGGAACGTTCGGGCCTTCGGTGGTTCGGTCGCCCTGGGAACACCCGAACGGCCGAACGCTTTTGAACTCATGCGCCCAGCGCTTATGTCTCTAGCTCCACGTTCCAGTACAGGTAATCCCGCCACGAGTCCGGGGCGTTCTGCAGGCTGATCGTGATGGCCAGCCCCGGCAGGCGATCCGGCTTGACCGGCTGGCTGATCAGGCGCATTCCCACCGCCACCGGCCTGTTCCCTCCCTTCCGCACGTTGCAGGAAACGCAACAGGTCACGATGTTCTCCCAAGACGTCTTCCCGCCTAGCGACCGCGGGATCACGTGGTCGAGATTGAGTTCCTGGCTGCTGACCCGGACGCCGCAGTACTGGCAGCGGAAGTTGTCGCGCAGGTAGATGTTCTGCCGTGAGAACTTCAGGGGCCGCCGCCTGAGCCGGATCAGGCGCAAGAGGCGCACGATGGACGGCAGGCGGATCACGAAGCTGACGCTCCGGATCTCCTGGTCCGTCTCCTCCACCACCTCGACCTTTCCCAGGGTGAGCAGTCGGATCGCCCGCTGCCAGGTGATGACCCGCAGCGGCTCATAGGTTGCGTTGAGCAGCAGCACGTGAGTCATCGTGAGGTCCCAGGTGTCGGTCCACCGGGTACCCACGGCATTGCCGTGGGTGCCGGACTCCTTCGGAGGGGCCGCCGATCAGGGATCAGCACAGGTCATCTCCCGACGGAAACCGTTCCCCGGCCAGCGATTCGGCCCAGGTATTCGAGATACGCCTCGACAGGGGCGTTGCGCGGCAGGAGGCCGTCCAGAACCGCCTGCTCCAGGTGGGCCCTGACCTCGCCCACCCGCGGCCCCTCCGCGATTCCAAGACGCGCCATGATCGCCCGCCCGATGCCTTTGGGCAGCAGAGGCCCTTGGCCGTCCATGCGGATCAGCTCGGCCGCGCGCGTCTCCAGTTCGCGGAGGCGCGCCAATGCTCTCTCGCGTACCCCCGGCCGGTGCGACGTGACATCCGCCCGGCTCAGGTCGAGCAGATCCTGCAGGGCCTCACCCGCCTCCCGGATCAGTCGCCGGATGGCGGCGTCCGTCCAAGCGCCCTCGTACAGGGTCGGCCGCTGGTGCATCGCCACGAGACTCCGGACCTTGTTCCACAGCGCCCGGTCGAACCGGAGCCGGCGGGCCAGCTCATCCACCATGGCGGCGCCCACCGCCTCGTGCCCGAAGAAATGGACTTCACCCATGGCATCCACCGACCGGGTCGTGACCTTCCCCGCATCGTGAAGCAGCGCCGCCCATCGGACGGGCACCCGAGGCGGTGCCTGGGCCACGACGGCCACCGTGTGCGGCCAGAGTGCCTTGTGGTGGTACTTGCCCTGGCCCGCCTTGAACTCCACCATCGCCTGGGCCTCGGGGAGCAGGTGCTTGAGCAGCCCGGTGTCCGCCAGGAAGGTGAGCGCCCTCTCCACTGCCTCCCCCACCAGAAGGCGGTTCATCTCCAGGAGCCAGCGCTCGCGACTCACCGTGAGGATCTCGGCTGCCAGCTCGCACGCGGCCTCGACGAGCTCCGGCTGTGGCTGCATCCCCAGCGTGGCCACGAAACGCGCGGCGCGCAGCGTCCGGAGGGGATCCTCCTGAAAGATCGTCCGCGGATCGCCCACCGTCCGCAGGACCTTCTGATCCAGGTCCCGCTTGCCCCCGTAGGGGTCCACGAACTCACCCCCGGCCGTCATGGCCATGGCGTTGATGGAGAAATCCCGCCGGGCCAGGTCATCCATCAGATTCTTCCCGAACGTCACCCGGGGCTTCCGGCTGCCATTGACGTAGATCTCGCCCCGGAAGGTCGTCACCTGCACTTCCCGCCTAGGGCCTTCGCCGTCCAGGATCGTCCCGACCGTGCCGAACCGGCTCCCGATCGTGAAGACCGGCAGGCCCGCCTCGCGCAGGATCCGGGCGCTCTCCGTCGGCGGCGCGCTGGTGGCGAAATCCAGGTCCAGCAACTCCTCCAGCGCGGCGCCGCGCACGTGATCCCGCACCGCGCCCCCCACCAGGTACAACTCCTGGCCGGCTCGCCGGAAGAGTTCGAACAGCCGGTGCATCCGCGTTTCACTCCGCAGGCACGCGCGGCCTCACGGCCTCCCGTGCCTTGCCAGAAAAAAAGCCCCGAGACCGGGTGGCTCAGGGCGTCGGGTGTCCCCCAAACGAACGCTGCGAAATGCCTTCAGCCGCTTCCCTCGCGCCAGGCGAAAGGAACCCGGATCACACCACGGGGAGTGAGGGATGCACGCCAAGCATCGCGCGCCCTCCTCCCCCGATCTTCACTCGTCGCACGGTACCACGGCGAGTCACAACCGGCAAGACGAAAACTCGGGAGGAGCCCTTGGCGGTACGAACTTCCCGGGCGGGACACGAGGAAGTTGGAGAGCAAGAAGGCGAGGAAGCCGGAAGGCTGGAATTCCGCGAGTCTGGAAGCAACCCAGCCGGCGGCGCGAACGTCAGACCGGCAGTTCGCCGCTCCCTGTTTGTAGCAGGCGCTCGACGTAGGCGGAGATCAGGTCGGAGGCGCCCTTCTCCACCCCGACAAACTCCATTCCCGTCCGGTACACGATCCGCCGCTCGCCACCCTCCGTCGTGACACGATGGCTGGCGAACTCGCGGATCGCGCGGGCTAGCACCCGCACCTCCTTCCCCACCACCGCGAAGGAGAGGCGGTAGATCTCGCCCGGATTCACGGGCTCGGTGTGCTCAATGAGGGCGCCCGACAGGCTAATGTCGAGGAGGTAGACCTCCTTGAGCTGAAGCTGGGCCGGCGACCCCTGCTCCATGCGGACGCGCGGGGCCCGGCGGCGCTCGCTGCCGGGTTCAGGGGGAGGCGGCGGCGGGCGTTTGGCCACCCGCACCTTGCCGAGGACGCGGGTCACGCAGAGGGCCAGCTCGTCGAGGTCCACCGGCTTCCGGAAGAAGTCGTCCGCGCCCTCGCGCAGGGCGATGATGGCGTTGTCGATCGCGGCCGACGCCGTCACCATGATGACCGGCAGGGTGGGCCGCGTCCCCTTGATCCGGCGCAGGACTTCCAGGCCGTCCATCCCGGGCATGATGATGTCCAGGAAGACGAGGTCCACCTGCTCCCTGTGCAGGAGCGACAGGGCCGTCGCGCCGTCCTTGGCCAGCAAGGGGCGCATGCCCAGGCGCTGGCTGACGAAATCCCCCAGGATCGTCAGGAAGAACCGCTCGTCGTCCACCACCAGGGCCGTTTCCATGTCCGGATCCCCTGTTGTTCAGACTCCCCTGCCCCGGAATCGCCATGGCCGCCCATCGCCAGCCATCGCATTGCTTTTGAATCCTCTATCACGGTCCCCGCTCTTTTCGAGTACCTTTTTCTACCACCTGCGGGGAAGCACTCGCGCCAGCAGGGCGCCGACCTGGAAGATGCGGGGCATCCGCCTCCCATACATGTGGGTGAGGAACTCGCGCGCGTCCCGCCCTCGTCGAAGCCGGGCCACCAGTGGGTTCCTGCTGGCGAGGATGCGAATCATCGCCTCGTAACCTGGATTACCGAACAGGGAATAGAGGCGGCGGTTCCTCGCCCCCACCAAGAGCTGATGCCCGAACGCGTCCCGCCACAAACGATCGTAGTCCTCGCCATCGGCCAGGGCGCGGGCCGCCAGGTAGCCCGAGAGCATCGCATACCGCATCCCGAACCCGAAGAGGCAGTCCTGGAATCCCGCCGCCTCGCCCACGTACAGGCGGCCGTCCTCCACGGCCGTAGAGGGAACCCGCAAGGCGCCGCCGTACCCGAACCGCCGGATCGTCGCCATGGGGACCGACCGGATTTGCTGGAACCGTTGCACCGTCCGCTCCAGCAGGCGGCGGCCATTGTTGCCATGGGCCGGATACGCTGTGACAATCACCCCATGCTCGCCATCCACGATCCGGTAGGCATAGAATTGCGGCGCGCACGCGTCATCGGTCAGGACCTCGATGGAATCCTGCGCCGAGGTATGGAACTCGATGCCGGCGACCAGGAGGTTCGGCCTCCGGGGTCCCCAGGCGATGACGGTTGCTTTCTCCTCTGGGAGCCGCGAGGCATACCGGATAGTCACGCCCGCGTCTTTGGCCTGGCCTTCGAGGGCCTCGTCAATCGAGCCGGGGACCGGCCCACGCCGGACCCGGTACATCAATGGCGTGAAAGCCGAGATGATGACCTCGCGAGCCGATGGGCTGTACGCCTTGAACGAATAGATCGGCCGATGGTCGAACGTGGGCTGGAGCCGGCATCGCCTCACCGTCTCCAGCGCGTCTTCTGGGAAGGACCAGTTCTCCAGGTATTCGAAATCCCGGATGGCCTTGCCGCAGTACCGCTTGGCCTCGTGCACCTCGACCGGGATCCCCCGCGCCACAAGATTGATGGCGCAGGTGAGCCCGGCAATGCCCCCGCCCGCGATCAGGATGCTCTGCATGGGACGACGCTCATCGAGTCATCGAACGGAAACATTTCGCAGCCAAGGTCACCAACAACTCAGGAAGCGGAGTGGTTTGCCTGCGGCTGGGAGGCTGGGAAGCTAGGATGCTATCGTGCATCCAGCCTCGGAGCCTTCCAGCATTCTTGCCCATACGCTAGCAGGCAGGCCGAAGGTCGTCAAGCAGAAGAAGCTTCGCCCCCTCGCGGTGTCGCTCCTGGTGCGTGCGATCGCCTCGGGCGGAATCTGAGGTTCCACTCCCAGCCCAGCCACGTCAGCCGAAAAAGAAAGGAACGACGGCCAACCCAACCGGGAAAAGCGTAGTGAGGATGTCCACCTCGCGACCAGCAAGATCCCTCAGGACCACTCAAGGACCACCCGCAAGTTTCCCCCTCCTTCAGCCACGTTGTCGAGATATCAAAGGTTATACAGAAGTACATCCTCCGAGGCATTGCGCGCCGTTGCCGTAGGGAGCGCACTTAGGGGACGTAGCTCACTTATTACACTTATTACATTTTTCCTCTCGCCCCTGCTTCTCTCTTGCCATGCGCTTGGGGTTCACGCTAGAGTGCCGCCATGCCCCGCGGCCCACGCCTCGATACCCCCGGG
>CAZXXV010000337.1:0-5239 GCA_964644725.1 uncultured bacterium | reverse complement strand
GTCAAGCGCTGATTGCTGTTGCGGATCTTGCCGAAGCCCTGAGGCCCTCCACCTCAGGGCTTTCGTTTTTTCACCAACCCCGGAGGGGGTGTCACGGGAGGTGAGGTCATGCGCCATCACTGGGTTTCGAGGCTTCGATTGCGGCACGCCAACTTGCTGAACTTTCGCCTGCGATGCGTGAGTGCGTCGAGGCGAAGGCGAGCAGGGTGCTTGCGTACAGTCTCGGGACCGATGACGAAGCCAAAAGGAGATGGCCATGACAGACTTCTTCTATGAATACGAGGTCTCGAAGCAATTCCGCGAACTCGAAGCACTGGATCGGAGGTTGGAGCGGTGGGGCTGGTTCCGGGGGCACGAAATCGGGTCGGCGCCGGCGGGATGGCGGTTCCGTATAGGGAGAGCCCTGATCCATCTTGGATGCTGGTTGCAGGGCACTGAGGCACTGAAGGCGTCAGGGAACTCCGGCGAGCTGTGAGGAATTCCGATAGCGGCGCGAGTTGGACGCGCAAGTGAAAACCCCCGGGCCCGCAGAGAACCGCGGGCCCGGGGGTTGATTGTCACTTTGGGTGTTCTGCTGCGTGCTTACTTTGTCGCGGCGGTCAATTCCACCTGCAAGCGGGCCAGCCGAGCGTCCTTCTCGCGAACGAACCGCTCGATCCCTTCCAAAACCCACTTCGGCGAGAGATGCGCCTCCTCGATGACCTCATCCACATTCCCGCCGGTGCGCCAACGATTGTCCCAGTCGGGGGACATGGCATATTCTTCAGCGACCTTATTGAAGAGCCAGTCGTGCATCAGACAACGTCCCATTATGGTTATGATATTCGAGTTTACTCAATCGCCGAGCGCCAGGACCTTGTCCTTGTACTCCTTCGGTTGGAGCGCGAACAGTTGCGGGCTGGCCGCGTAGATGATCTTGACGTTCAGGTTCTGCTTGTCGAGCTCCGGCAGGATCTTGACGACGCTGGCCATGGCGCTGGTGCCCTGGACAATCACGACTCCACCCTTGGGCTGCCCCGGACGGTAGTCGCGGGCGATATACGCGCCCCGCGCAGCCTCGAAGTGAGAGGGAAGGCCCAGCTTCTCCCGGTCGGGGATCTCGATTGCCGGCCGGGTGAGATGGAGGGCAATAATCGGCACGTTCTGCTGCAGGGCGGCCCCCAGCAAGACCGGCACCTCGTTGTGCTCCCACGGGTACAGGTTGATGACCTTGCCGTCCGGGAAGAGCTGTGTCACGCCCGGCGCGAAGATCCCGAAGTGGGTCCGGCTGTCGTCGGCCGTCTCCGGCCCGGAGTGGCCGGCGATCCAGATCACCTTGCCGACCTTGAGCGGGCAGTCCTGGGCCAACTGGCTCAGGAGGCGGAACATGCCGTACTTGAGGTAGGAGAACGACCCGTATGTTGAGCAGGCACCCCAGAAGCCGTCGAACTCCTTCTCGGGATCCGGACTGAGGTTGACCGTCACCATGCCGGCCATCATCCCCGCGTTCGTGAATTCCGTGATCTCAGTCGGCAGCAGGGCTCCCTCGGGACCTCCGAACCGCTCGTACCTGCCGTAGCCAGGAAAATCGCCGTAGCCCTTGGCAAAGCCGCTGATGTTGGTTGACTCGGCCAGATCCGCCGAGGAGGCAATGAAGAGGGGACGGCCGTACTCCTTGGCCCCGAATGCGTTGACCCACGCCCCCCACTTCGCCAGGGCGGCGCGGTTGGGGGCCGAGGTGCCCGGCTTGACGAACAGGTCCGCCGGATAGTTCCGATAGTCGAACACGCGCGCATCCTGGAAGGGGATCCCGCGCTTGCCCAGGCGCAAACTTGGGATCTCCTGGGGCACGCTCTCGCCTAGGGCGACGAGCGTGTCGGCGAGATAATCCACCAGGGCCTGGTCGCGGTGCAGGACTTCGATCACGGCCTTGAGGTTGGCCTCGAACTCGGCCTTGAGGACCGCGGCATCGCTGGGCGCCTTGCCGCCGAAGTTCGTGAAGGTCACGCCGTACTTTTCAGCGAACGGGCGCTTGGTGTTCCAGAACAGCTCGGAGTTGAGTGCGTGCGGCGTGCCGTGCGAGGCGTTGTCGTACTTCAGGTAGTCCCGGCCTTTGCGCGTCTTAACCCAGGTGACGGCGGGAGCATGATTGGGATTCTCGTCCATGATCATGGTGAGCAGGGCTTGCGTCACCGGCCCCCACTCGCTGCCCAGCTCGGTACCATAGACGCGCCAGCCGTGAGCGCCGAACCAGTCGGCGGGCGTGCCGTACACGACGCTGCTGATGGGATTGTCGTCGATCCCGTAATCGTTCCAATCCACGACGTAGTACAGGTTGTGCAGGGCCAGCCCCCAGGCGTTATTCATCGTCTCGTGGGCGGCGCCGGGCGTCAGGCCTCCCTCGCCCTCGAAGGCGAACACCTTCACCCCGTCGGCGCCGGCCCGCTTGAGCGCCAGGGCTTCTCCCGCCGCAGCGGGGGAGCCGTGACCGGAGGGGCCGGTGTTGAACTTGAGGAACAGCGTCTTGCCCTCGAATTCCGCATGCCCTGCCAGGCCGCGGTTGCGGCGGAACTTGAGGAGGTCCTCCCAGTAGAGGGCACGCTCCGCTTCGTGAGGGATTGCGTAGCGCTTGTCCCCGGTCTGCCGATACTTGACCCGCAGGGCCTCGTTGAGGACGGCCAGTGTGCAGTAGATGAGCGGCACCGTGTGGCCGCCGGCGAGGACGAACCGGTCCCCGAACCGGCTCTCGGGATGCCGGATGTCCGAGCGCATGATGCCGCCGAGAAGGGTCACGAGGAGCGCGTGGACCTTCGAGCGGGACCCGCCCGGGTGGCCGCTCTGCCGGTAGTTGAGGATGATGTCAATCAACTGGTCGATGAGGTCCTTGACCTTCTCCCAGTGATCGAAGTGCGCCGAGAGTTCCCGGTAGCGTTTGGCGAGTTGTTCCTGTGTCTTGTAGTCCATAGCGACATGCCTCTCCTGTCTGCGAGTAGGGATGGGGCGGTCTCCGCCGGGTGGACCCCGGCGGCGCGATCAGGCTTTTCCGACCTTCACATTCGTCAGTTCCTCGATGAGCGTTACAATACCCGAGCGATCCATCTGGCAGCGCCCCTTGACGCGGAGCGCCGAGAAGAGCTTGCGGACCAGGGCGGTGGTAGAGCCTGCCTCCTTGCCTGGGAGAATCGGAGATCAGACGAAAAAATGGGGGCGGAACCGCGGTTCCGCCCCGGGTCTCATGACGATCGCAAGCGCGGCTAGCGCCCCAGAACCTCCGGGTTCAGCAGATTCGGCGGACGCTGCCCGGTGAGGCCGGCGATGCAGTTTTGCGCTGCGATAATGGCCATCTTCTGGCGAGTGTCGATGGAGGCGCTGGCGATATGAGGAGCCAGGACGACGTTCTTCATCCCGATGAGGGCCCGCTCGCACTTGGGCCCCTTCTCGTACACATCTAGGCCGGCCCCCGCGATCTTGCCCTCCTTCAGGGCCTTCACTAGCGCCTTCTCGTCCACAATCGGACCGCGGGAGGCGTTGATGAGGGTGGCGGTCTTCTTCATCAGGGCGAACTCGCCGTGCGAGATGTAGTGCGTGGTCTCGGGAAGGAGCGGAACGTGCAGGCTCACGAAGTCGGACTCGCGGAGCAGCGTCCGCTTGTCCACGTACATGACGCCATACTCGCGCTCCGTGGCCTCGTCGGCGCGCTGGACGTCAGTGTAGATGACCCGCATATCGAAACCCTTGGCGCGCTTGGCCACGCCCTTGCCGATCCGTCCCAAGCCCACGATGCCCAGGGTCTTGCGATACACGTCATGCCCCAGGAAATTCATCAGGCTCCAGCCCTTCCACTTGCCGGTGCGGAGGAACTTGTCCGCTTCCACCAGGCGCCGCGCGGTCGCCAGCAGCAGGCACCAGGTGAAATCGGCGGTGGTATCATCCAGTACGCCCGGGGTGTTTGTGACCATGATCCCGCGACGGGTTGCGGCCTTGACATCAATGTTGTCGGAGCCCACCGCCACGTTGCAGATGATCTTCAGATCCGGGCACTGGGCCAGCACCCTCTCGTTGAACTCGCAGGCGAGTAGGGTGACAGCGCCGGACTTGCCTTGAAGCCGCTTGACAAGCTGGGTGGGGGTGACAGGGAGGTCGCGCTGATTCGACTCGACGTCAAAGTGCTTGCTGAGCAGGTTCAGGGCCCCATCAAATATCTTGCGGGTTACCAGAACCTTCGGTCTCACGCAGGCCTCCTTGCGAGGACATCGGTCCTCGCTAAGCGAACAAGAACGGCCGACAATCTATTGGTGCACCCGAAGGCTGTCAAACGATTTCCGGGGCGCGGGCGCCGGAAAGGCGCGAATTTACGGGCCTTGGCTATCCAGAATGTAGCACGCTAAGCATGGGAGATGCAACCTGCGCGCGCCCGGCATCTTCGCGGCTCCACCCTGCCTCGGAGTCCTTCTGTTTTGGCTTGAGACCCTTGCACCGCCTGAGCTACGCGTCTATGTCTTGGCGCCTTGGCCAGGCTCCGGCGGGCGGGCGACGGCTCGTGCAGTCGCCGGCCCAAAAGCAATTTCCCAGAGGGAATTTCACATCACCCACCCACCTATCACATTCCTCTCACCATCGTTATCGTTCTCGATAGCGGAGAGCGATATCTGAGCACTTGGCTGTTTGCGGATCTCCAAGAACAAAATCCGGCTGTGCAGCAAAGGTCCCAGATCGGGGAAAATAAAAGGAGAAGGGAAAGTTCCCTTCGCCTAAATCGCCTCCGGAGCAGTCCTTTTCCAGCAGACCTATTTTTTGGCCTGTGCAATGATGGGGCAGTCGTCACAATAAGCCGCGACCGCGATCCAGGTTTGATTTCCTACCACCTCCGGGTAATGCTGGGTGCCGGGAGGGATGGAAATGGCCTCCCCAGGTGAGAGGAAGTGATCCTCTCCATCGATCTTCACGTTGACCCTGCCACTGATGGTAAAGAGCACCTCATCTCCGGGGTGGGTGTGAAGGGTCCCCTTGGTCCCGGGTTTTCCCTCCAGATAGGCCATTCGCTGGTAGGTACTATTGCCCACTTTGGGGGAGATCAGGAACCATCGGGATACTGTGCCGAACGCCTCCGGATTGACCTCGCTGACCTTCACGATGGACCCCTTCATCATTGATCCTCCTTGCGAGATGGTTTTTGCCTGATCGGGGCAACTCGCGACCCTTTGTAACCGAAAGCTAAGATCCCGTCAAGAGAAAGTGATCGGCCTTCGCGGCTCGACTA
>CAZXXV010000336.1:0-5259 GCA_964644725.1 uncultured bacterium | reverse complement strand
TGCCCGCCGCACAGCCACGGTGGGCAGTCAGGACATGACTTGCCCGCCGCACAGGTTGATCGCCTGCCCGGTCATCCCCGCCGAGGCATCCGAGGCCAGATACACCGCCAGGTCGGCAATCTCCTTCGGCTCCAGCATCCGTTGGATCGGGACCGCGGCCAGAGCCTGCTTGCGGAATTCCTCCTGGCTCATGCCCATGGCCTCGGCCGTCTGGCGCATCCCGAGCGCGGCCATGTCCGTCTCGACCCACCCGGGACAGATGGCGTTCACCGTGATGCCCCGGCCCACCACCTCCAGCGCCAGCGCCCGCGTGAACCCGATGATGCCGTGCTTGGCGGTGCAGTACGCGGTGTACGCGGGCACGCCGAGCCGTCCCAGGACCGAAGAGATGTTGATAATCCGTCCGCCGTTGTGGTTGGGCATGTACCGCAACACCTCGCGGGTCACATAGTAGGTACCCAAAACGTTTACATTGAGGACCTGCAGCCACCGGGCGTCGTCATCGGAATCAATGGGAATCCGGGCGTTGATCCCCGCGTTGTTGACCAAGACGTGGATCTGCCCCCAACGTGCCACGATGTCCCGGACCAGGGCCCGGGCATCGGCCTTCTCTACGACGTCCGCCCGGATGGCCAGGACCCGCCCGCCGCCAGGGGAGATCTCGTCCGCGGCCTTGCGCGCCGCCTCGCCATCGCGGGAGCAGATGGCCACTTTCGCCCCCTGCGTCGCGAGGGCTCTGGCGATGGTCTTGCCGATGCCCCGACTTCCCCCCGTGACCAGGGCAACCCGATCCTGTAACAGACTCATGGCGCGTCCCTCAACATTTGCAAAGAAAGCCCAAGACAAATCTCCCGACGCTCGCAAACCCGTATGGTTATCGCCGCCGTTTGGGGGCCGGCGCACGCACGGCCCGCAGGTGATCGCGAAGCAGACGGACGTGCTGCGCCTCCTGGTTCTGCATGCCCAAGAGAGCCCGGGCGGTGATCCCCGCCTCGGGCGGGAGCGACTTCATGCTGGAGGCGTACAGGGAACTTCCGCGCTCTTCCATCCACAAATCGAAGCGCAGGGACGCCCGCGTTCCGAAGATGACGCTGAGGCACCCGAGAACCCAGGCAACCCCCCGGCAGAGCGGGGCCAGCGGAACAGGTCGTCCCCCGTGTCGCCGGATCAGGGACGCCAGATCCTCTGCGTGGTGGCCCTCGTCCAGCATGAGCTTCTCCAAGAGGGCGTGCGCGTTGGCATCCGCGGCGGCCTGGACTTGCACCTGGTACACCTCAACGGCCGCGATCTCGATCAGCCGGTTCCACTGGAGGCTCGCCAGGAGCCGCCACCTGCGCCAGGCCAGGTTTCGCGCAAGCCACGCATCCAGCGCAAACGGACCACTCCCCGTCCGGTACAGGGCGAGGACACCACCCAGGAGGCCAAGATTCTTCGACAGGCTGCCCAGGGGGGGGTCTACCAGGTAATGGGGCGAGGTCCACCCGATGATCGCGGTGAAGGCGCTGAGCAGTCCCACCTGGAGAACGGCCATCCCGCGAACCCACAACCCGGCCAGGATCGTGAAGCCCAGCGCCGCTTCCGCCAGTCCCAGCAGCTTCAGGAAGATCGGAATGTGAAAGGGCACCAGCCCGGTGCGGGCGACGATCTCGACCTCCGCCGGGCTGGGGAAGAGCCACTTGGGAAGGATGCCCTCGTAGATCCACACGAACCCCAACCCCAGGCGGAGGATCAGGGCAACGGCGCGATCTATCCAGGAACTCCGGGAAATCGGATCACGGCCACTTCCCAGGATCACGAGGCACAGGTTGGCCGCGAAGAGGGCCACGTTCTTCGAGACCGCGCCCATCGGATGTACCAGGGCCTGCGGCATGACGACGGCGAGGCCGATGGTGAAGAGCAGGAGGAGCCCACACTGGACGGCAGCCACTGAACGGACCATCCATCCCCGGATCAGGAGGAGGCCCAGCAGGATTTCGAACACGCCCGCTGCCCTGAGAAAGGCCGCAGGGTCGCCAGGGAATGGCTGCCAGCGGGAGACGAGCCCGAGGAGTTCCGGGTTCGGCACAAGGAACTTGGGGACCAGTCCCTCGTAGACCCATACCGCGCCGACCCCGACCCGCAAGAGGAGCGGGACCTGCGCTTCCTCCGGCCGGCGCGCATCCATCAGGCTCCCCTCACCAGGCGATCTCTCCCGCCCCGGCGCGATGATTCACCAACCGCGCCATGACGAAGAGAAGGTCCGAGAGCCGGTTCATGTATGCCAGGATGACGGGTGAGACCTCTTCCTTCTCTGCCAGAGCCGCAATCCGGCGCTCCGCCCTGCGGCAAATGGTCCGGGCCAGGTGCAGCCGCGCTCCCGCCTCGCACCCCCCCGGGAGGATGAACTGCTTCAGGGGGGGGAGTTCCTCATCGAAACGATCAATCGCCTGCTCAAGGTCGGCCACCCGCTGCGCGGGAAGAGCCGCCTTCTCCATGTCCTTCCCCTTGTCCTTCCGGACGTCGGCGAGCTGAGCCCCCACGGCGAACAGGTCCCGCTGGATGGACACCAGGAGATTCACCAGCCCGGGGTCGTGGAGAGCGGCGCAGGCGAAGCCGAGGCAGGCGTTCAGCTCATCCACCCCGCCGTAGGCCTCGACTCGTGCCACGTTCTTTCGGACCCGCCCCATGCCCAAAAGCCCCGTCTCTCCCGAATCCCCGGTCCTCGTGTAGATCTTCACCCCAGGCCTCCCGCACGGCTCGACGGCAGTGTCACCGCGCTCGTATCAGTTCATGGACGCCGCGCGCTGGCGGAGGGAGCGCAGGTGATCGCGGATCACGTCAGCGTCCTCGGCCGCGGGGGCCAGCTTGAGATACCGCTCCAGGTCGGCCATGGCCTCCGGATAGCGCTTGAGCTGGGAGGATAGGAGCCCCCGGTCCCGGATCTCCGTGGCGGCTTGAGGATCCAGGATCAAGAGGCGCTCCACCACGCTCAGCGCCTTGGCGTAGGCCTGGCTGTTGAAGTAGATCACCTTGAGGTTGGTGAGCATCCGGGCCAGGATCTGGCGGGTCCCGAGGACCGAGAGGAAGCGCGGCTCGAACGCCAGCTTCCCGCCGGAGATCCGATTCAGGATGCGCTGGCAATCGGCGGGAGACACGATCACCCCCCCGTTGAACGGATCGATCACGATCTCCTCGTCCGGGCCCACGTATTTGACCAGGAAATGTCCGGGCATGCCGACGCCGTGCAGGCGGACGCCGAGGCGCCGCGCCACCTCCATGTAGACCGTGGACAGGGTGATGGGAATTCCCGTCCGCCGGTCCAGGACATCGTTCAGGAAACTGTTCCGCGGATCATAGTAGTCATCGGTATTGCCGTGGAACCCCTGCTCCTTGAACAGGTAGTCGCCGAGGCTCGCGATCAGCCGGTGGGCATCCGCCACGCTGCCCGCTCGGGCCCGGACCTCGGCGGCCATGGCATCCAGTTGCGAGAGGTAATGGGCCACCTCCAAGTCGGGGTATTCCTCCTTGGCGATGAGGAGCGCGGCCTCGGCTAGGTCTATCGCCGGCTCGGGGCGGCTGACCAGCCGCGCGAAGACGAGGCGAGACGGCGGTGGAATCTCCGTCGGGTTCGTTGTCATGGTCACTTGTCAGGCTCCGCAGCAAGCTAGGACAATTATCCCTTGCCGCCCGCCCGCGGCTCTGGCATCCTCTGGGGGGCATCCATGACTCCCCGGTTGCGGACGGTGGCCTGGCGCGTCCCGCTGCTGCTGGCGGGCATTCTGGGGACCGGCATGTTCCTGGGTTTGGAGAAGTACGTCATCTACGTCCCCGAACGGGCCATCGAGATGACCCCGCAAAGCGAGGGGCTCGCCTACGAGGACGTCTGGTTCCCGGCAACGGACGGCGTCAAGCTGCACGGCTGGCTGGTCTCTGCGCCGGCCGCGCGCTTCACGCTGGTGTGGTTTCATGGGAACGCGGGCAACATCAGCCACCGGGTGGATAATATCAAGTACCTGCACCGCTCCCTGGGCCCGCCGTTGCTTCCCAACATCTTCATCTTCGATTACCGGGGCTACGGGAGAAGCGCCGGCAGCCTTTCCGATCTCTCGGAGGAGGCGACGTACCACGACGCCGACGGGGCCCTGGCCTACCTTCGGGGACGCCAGGATCTGGCCCCCACCAAGCTCGTCTATTTCGGCCGCTCGCTGGGAGCCGCCATCGCGGTCGAAATGGCGCGGCACCATGCGCCGGCCGGCCTGATCCTGGAAACGCCCTTCACCTCCATCAAGGACATGGCGCGCGTGGCCCTGCCGTTCCTCCCGGTGGGCGGCTTGCTGCGGACCAAGTACGACTCGCTGAGCAAGATGCAGGAGATCCGGGTGCCCCTGCTCGTGCTGCACGGCGATCGGGATGACGTGGTCCCCTACGAGCAGGGCCGCCGCCTCTTCGAGGCGGCCAACCAGCCCAAGACGTTTTATACGATTCGCGGGGCCCACCACAACGACACCTACATCGTGGGGGACCGACCCTACTTCGACGCCTGGGCCCGCTTCCTGCGAGGCCTGGAGTGAGCAGGTCCTTTATAGCATGCCAAGGGAGCCAGGCAAAGCCACGGCAGCGACAGGTCCTTCCCCGGACCAACCGAGGCGTGATAGACTGTCCTGTGAGCATGGGTGCTTCCCGCTTCAAAGAGCCCGCACGGAAGGCGCATGATGTCGGCCGACCGTTCCAATTGAGCCGGGGAACCGGATGAAAGTCGATTTCACGAACAACGCCCGGGCACGCATGCTGGACCGGGGGATCCGCGAGGCGGATATCCAGACGGCGCTGGATACCCCGGACCATCTCGGCCCCAGCTTCGAGAAGCGCTGGCGCGCCCGCAAGAAGGTGGACGGCCGCACGCTGGAGGTCGTCTTCTGGCGGCAGCGCGCCCACACCCAGGTCATCACCGCCTACTGGCAGGAACCATCCGCATGAAGATCAGCTACGATGCCAAGGCCGATGCGCTCTACATCAAGTTCCAGGACGGCACCGCGGCGCGGACCCGAAAGGTAGAAGAGGGCTTGCTGGTCGACGTGGATGAGCATGGCCGCCTCTATGGCATCGAGATCATCGGCATGAAGGGCCGCATTCCGATCCCCGAACTAGGCAAGATCACGCTGGACTTCCCCATTACCGGAGCCAAACCCGCCCGCGCATGAGCCTGCCGGTATCTTCTGTTGCGCCTGAACGGGGCACTCCTCGAATTGAAAAAGTGGCTCCCGCCGGATGACGGCTAAG
>CAZXXV010000335.1:0-5281 GCA_964644725.1 uncultured bacterium | reverse complement strand
GCAGGCGCACCTTGGGTCGCCGGTAATCCCCGATGACCGTCGAGTTGATGTTCCCGTACTGGTCCACCTCGGCCGCCCCCAAGAAACCCACGTCCACCCGACCTCCCTGAAGGAGACTGAGCGCATAGTAGAGGCTGGTGGCTTTCTGGCAGTGGGAGACCAGCTTGAAGTCTCCCACACCGATCGCCAGCCCGCGGGGCTGGGCACCTATGATGCCGGACTCGAAGATGAGAGTGAGGCCGGGCGCATGGGTGAATTTCGCCAGATAGGCCGCGATCATGGGGAGCCCGGTCCCGATAAAGGCCACCTCCTTGTCCCGGATTTCCCGGGCAGCGGCCACCGCCATGATCTCCTGTCGCGTGTAGTCCATGGGGCTCCTCAGTACCCTCTCCAGGGGTCGGCCCGCAGCGCCATCAGGCGACGGATCCCGATCTTGTTGAGATAGGCGTAATGGTCCGGGAGGCGGAAGACGTACTCCTCCAGGTACTGCCGGAAGGTCTCCACCGATTTCCCGGCCCGGACATACTCCGCCACGTGAGCGTGGTCGTAGTCATAGTACCGGAACATCCCGGCCGGGTGCGCCCCAAATGGGGCGTCGACCACTGCTTCCACCAGGAATGCGGGGAGGAGAGTGAACTCAGGCTGCTCCCGGATGACCTCGCCGGGGACAATCTCCTCTACGGTCACGATCACGCGCTTGGCGGCCCTCGCCTGCTCCTCGATGGTCGAGGTCGTGCCGAAGAGCTGGACGTTCCCCTCCGGATCGGCCCGCGACGCATGGAGCAAGGCGAAGTCCGGCCGCAAGGCGCGGACAAACAGGAGCGGCTCACCGGTGAGGGGACACGGGGCCTCGGCAATAGCATCCCTGTCCAACGGTTTCTTCCGAACCAGATCCGTCCCCAGCATCACCCGGACCGGCATGGAGGGAAGACCCAGGGCTGCCGCGAACCAGCGGCTGGTGATCGCGAAGTGGCTGTAGTCGTCTACCTCCACCGCGCCGGCCTCCACCGCGCGCGAGAAGTTGGGGCAGCGACCGAATCCCTCGAACATGTAGTTGGAGAGCCGGGCGCGTTTGAGGCGCCCGGCCCCGGCCAGCATGTCCGCCGCCCAGCAATCTCCCATCGAGGTCAATTCGAAATTCCCCTTCCCTTGGCGGATCAGCTCCCGCACCAGCGCCAGGGGGGCCAGAGAGTGGGCGAACCCGCTGACGGTCAGATGCGCGCCGTGCGGAACCCGGGCTGCCGCCTCCTGGAGCGTGATGATCTTTTCCCCCAGCGCAGAGTGTGTCACCCTTGGTTCCTCCGTCATGCCATCGAATCAGGCCCCCGCGCGGTCAGCGCGCGCCCCCTATTTGACCGCCATGACCTTCTCCAGAAGGCTGACTGCCTCAGGCCCGATCTTCTCGGCGTAGCTCTTGTTGAACGACTCCAGCGCCTTCGCGAAGGGCTTCAGGTCGGCGATGGGAATGATGGTGGCCCCGGCCGCCTTCATCTTTTCCAGCGACGCATTGTTGAAGTCTTTGATCAGGCCGAGCTGGTACACGGACGCCTCCCGGACCGCCTCCTGCAGAGCCTGGCGCTGAGCCGGAGTCAGCTTCTGGAACGAGCCCTCGTTGATGGAGACATGAAACAGGTGCAGGATGTGATGCGTGAGGGCGATGTTCCTGGCCGGCTCGTACCACTTGTTGCTCCACAGGGTGTCCGGCCCGCCCTCCGCCGCCTCGGCCACACCGCTCTGGAGCGAGGTGTAGACCTCGGGGAACGCGATGGGTGTCGGATTCGCCCCCAGCGCTCGGGCCATCCCCACGTACAGGGGCGACTCGGGAACCCGGAACCGCAGGCCCTTCATGTCCTCCAACGTGCGAATAGGCCGCTTGGCGGCGATGTCCCGCGGCCCGAGGTAAAAGAAGCCCAGCGTTCGAATCCCGACTTGGAGCATGAGCTTCTCCACGTCCGCCCCCAAGGCCTGGCCCACGCGATGGAGGTGGTCAAGGTCGGTGTACAGGTACGGCAGTTCGAGCACGTGAACGGTCTGCATGAAACGCCCCACACCGGCCAGACCGCTTATGCACATGTCGAGGGAGCCTGCCTTGACACTCTCGGCGATCTCCCGTTCGTTCCCCAGTTTGGAGTCGTGGAAATTCTCGATCTTCACCTGGCCGTTGGTCTTCTGGGCCACCAGCTCCGCCAGCTTGTCCGCACCCTTACTGGTGCTGTGGTCCGCGGGATAGATGTTCCCGAGCCGCAGCGTCACCTGCGCCTGAGCCGGTACCACCCACAACAACGCCGCCATGATCGCGGCCAGCCCCACTAACTTCCCTGCAGTTTTCATGGTCTCTCCCTCCTTCAGGCTACCTCATCAGCATTCGTGGAATCGCCGTCACCAAGGGCGGCACATACGCAATAAGGAACGCCACCACGATCAACGGGAGGACAAATACCCACACCGGTCGGACAATTCGAGACAGCGGGATCTTGGCGATGCCGCAGCTCACGAAGAGGAGCGTCGCCACAGGCGGTGTCACCGCCCCGATCAACGCGGTGAGGACCATCACCACCCCGAAATGGACCGGGTCGTACCCGAGCTTTGCCCCGATCGCCGCCAGGGCCGGCCCGAACATGATGAGCATCGGGGTCACGTCGACAAACCCGCCAAGGATGATCAAGAACAGCATGATCTGCGCCAGGATGACTCCCGGACGGCTCGACACCGATTGGAGGGCCTGAAGCACGATGTCCTGGAAATGCCACCGCGTGAGGAGGTACCCGAATATGGACGCCACCCCGATGATGAGCATGACCATGCCCGCTGTCACGGTCGAGTCCACGAGGATCCCGAGCAGTTGGCTTGGCTTGAGCGTCCGCAGCACGAAAAGCGCCACAAGCAGGCTGTAGACCACGGCCACGATTCCGGCCTCGGTGGCCGTGAAAGCGCCCGACAGGATCCCACCCAGAATGATCACGGGGACCAGGAGCGCCCAGACGGCCCGACGGAAGCTCACCCTGAGATGCCCAAGGGATCCTCCCTCCATGGGTGCGCCGAATCCCCCCCGCCGGCAGAGAATGACCGTCAGCAGCATCAGGCTGAGGCCGATGAGCACACCCGGGATGACCCCTCCGAGAAACAACGCTCCGATGGAGACGCCTGTCATCGAGCCATACAGGATCATCAGGATGCTGGGCGGAATGATGGGGCCCATGGTGGAGGCGCAGGCGGTCAGGCAGACGCTGAATTCTACGGGGTAGCCCTTCTTCACCATGGCCGGGATGAGGAGCGTCCCCGTCGCGGAGCAATCCGCCACGCAGGACCCGGAGACCCCCGCGAGGATCATGTTGGCCACGACGTTCACGTGGGCCAGACCACCTCGCAGGTATCCTACTAAGTCGTTGGAGAACTCCACGATCCTTCCCGTGATCCCCGAGCGGTTCATGACCTCCCCCGCCAAGATGAAGAAGGGGATGGCCATGAGCGGGAAGGAGTCCATCCCCCCGAAGATCTTGGTAACCATCACCGACAGGCGGATCTGGCCCTCTACGAGGAGGGCGAGCAACGACGACGCGCCGATGCCGAAGACAATGGGCATACCCAGGACCAGGAACGCCCCGAAGCTGAGGAACAGGACCGCGATCATTGCACCGCCACCGGGGTCATTTCCGAAAACGCCTCCGTACTCCCTCGCCACGCACGGATCATGATCACGACATACTCCCCCACCATCAGGAGGCCCCCCAGGGGGACGGCAAGGTAGACCCAGGCCATGGAAATCTCCAGGGCGGAGGAAAGCTGGTCCATGTTCACCCGGACCATGACCACTCCCTGGACAATGAGCACCACGAGAAAGACCAAAATCACTACGCCGTTGACCAGGGCAATCACCCGCCGAACCCGGGGAGACAGCCACTGCACGAAGATGTCCAGTTCCAGATGCGCACCGCGGCGAATCACTAGGGGAGAAACGAGGAAGACGGACCAGATGAACGAGTAGCGTATCACCTCCTCCGCCCAGTAGAGGGACACCAGGCCGCCCAGGAAATAGCGAGCGAGAACGGCAGCGAATCCCACGACGATCATCAGCGTGAGCAGCACGCCGATCAGGACCTCCAACGTTTTGGTATATATGCGAGCCATGGTTGCCAGGTATCTTCCCACACGGCACCTCGCTGGCACCGGTCGGTTTTCGACCTCAACCTTGAGTGGCTCCCTTGGAGTCAGGAGATCCCGCGCCCCCATGCTCCAGGTGGACCTTCTGCCGCAACTCGATCGAGACCCCATGGAAGGCCTGGGGATGAATGAACGCGGCCAGGCCATGCGGGCTCAGCCAGGCATGCTGGTCCACCATGCGGACGCCCGCCCCCTTCAGCTTGCGCAGGCTCTCGCCGATGTCCTCCACCTCCAAGCAGATGTGCAGGAGACCCTCGCCACGCTTGGCCAGGACTTCGGCCAGGGGGCATTCAGTTGTCATGGGCTCCAGCAACTCGAGCTGCCCGTCCCCGACGTGGAGGAAGGCCACCCGCACCTGCTGCTCCGGTAATTCGACGGGTGGATCCGCCGTGAGCCCCAGAAGGTCGGTGTAGAGCGGAAGCACCTCCTTGATGCTTCGGACCAGGATTCCCACATGGTCGAGACGGATCATGACGCTCGTCCCACTCCCCGCAGTATGGTGTCCAGCCGCTCGAAAGCGGCGAAGACCTCGTCGTATCGGGCGTGCGCCTCGGCCTTCGGCTGAATCAGTTCTCCCGAACCGCTCATCTTCTCGGCGGCGGAAGCCACATCGGGAAAAAGTCTGGCGCCCACCGCCGCCAGGATGGCTGCCCCGAGGGCCGAGGCCTCCCGGACCGACATCCGCCGGATCGGAAGCCCGAGTACATCCGCCCGGATCTGCGTCCAGAGATCGCTCCGGGCCGCTCCGCCTACCAGCCTGATCTCTTCCACCGCCTCTCCCATCGCGACGATGGCCTCCACGATCCTCCGGACGACGCAGGCGCCGCCCTCCAGGATCGCGCGGACCAGGTGGCCTCTCCTGTGGCCCAGGGTGAGCCCCACGAACGCCCCCCGGGCCTTGGGGTCCCAGATGGGGGTCCGCTCCCCTACGAGGGCCGGCAGGCAGACGAGGCCGTCGGCCCCCGGCCAGACATCGGCCGCTTCCTGGTAGAGGGCCGCAAGGTCTGTGGTCCCGACCGCGCTCTCCGCAAACCAGGTCAAGGTGCCGCCGGTGGTCGTGGTCGGGCCTCCGAGCAGCCAGCGGCCGGGGCACGCGTGGGCGTTTGTCACCACGCCGCCG
>CAZXXV010000334.1:0-5329 GCA_964644725.1 uncultured bacterium | reverse complement strand
TATCGCGCATCGCGAACTCGTCCCTTGGACCTGGCTCATAGGGCGTGGCTCATGGAGTATTCGCGCCGCTGGAATGCTGGAAGGCTGGCAAGCGGGAACACTGGCAGGCTAGCCCCAATCCGAAATTCTCAACAATTCTTAACCGCCAAGGACACCCAGCGCTGGCGCTGGGTACCCGGAACGCCAAGAGCGAAATGGCCTATCTGTGGAAAACGAATGAAACTTCTGAAGGCCCCATGAACCGGGTTTCGCGTTCTTCGATGCAAGGATCGGAACATCGCATCCTTGTCCGCCTTAGGCGGATTGGGGTCATGGCGGTTCAAGGTTTTTCTCGGATTAGGGCTAGCAAGCTAGGAGGCGAGGACGCTACCCCCACAGGCCGCAACTCTGGGAAGCGAGAATGTTTGTATGCTTCTCCAACTCCGGCCCTTCTGTCCCCCATCCTTCCAGCATTCCAGCCTTCTAGCTTGTGGCCCGCCTCACGTTTCACGCCTTACGTTTCCCGCCTCACCCCTTACCGTTCACGTTTCACGCCTCACGCCCTAGTATTTGACCTGCACCGCCGCCCCCCAGGTGCCTGGGGCGACAAGGGGCACCACGGACACCGCGGAATCGCGCCGCTGCCTGTTCAACGCCACGACCGCCTTGCCGACCGCAGTCCCGATCGCGGCGGACAGAACGACGTCCGACAGCCAGTGACGGTCCTCGTAGATCCGGGACCAGCCCACGCCCGTAGCCGCCCCGTAGGCCAACGCGCTGACCCACGGATTGTCCCAATGCTCCGAGATGACGGCGGCGGCAGTGAATGCCTCGGCGGTATGAAACGATGGCATAGAACCACCGATGTTGAACGGGTGGTAGTCCTGGGACCCGCGGTTCGCCACCGGGCGGGTCCGCCCGAGGAGGAACTTCAGAGGATAGGTGAACAGCAAGTTGGTCAGCACGGTCGCCTCAACCGCATCCGCCGCCCGCTGTTTGGCCTCCACGTTTCCGAAGGCCTCTCCCACGACATAGGAGGTGACCATTCCCACGGCTGGAGCGATGACACCGAAGCCTCCCATGTTCTTGGCTGCCATGTCGCCGGCATGCGACCGGTTGTCCTGCACCACGTGCCGGACCTCGTGGTCGAGCAACATGGCCCCACCCATGGCTGCCGCCACGCCCCCGGCGATCAGCCAGTCCTTGGTTTCCCAGCGCAGCGGGGACGTCAGGAGCGCTCCGCCATCCTTGAGCACCTTCCCGGCATACGCCCAGGAAAGGATCTGGTCCGGATCGGGAGTCACAGGAGGGGGAGACACCGGGGGCATCGCCCCTCGCGGAAGCCTGGCGCGCCGGCCGGTCCCAAGGTTCGGATCGAAGGCGTACGTCACGGCCGCCGTGTAGACCTGATTGATGTCCCGCTTCCCCTGAACGAAGTCGCGGTTGTTGACCCACTCGAGTCTGGTCTCAAAGTTCAAGGACAATGCGGGGGAATACTTGTAGGACACATCGACGCCGAAGTATCGATGAAGCTCCTTGGTGGCGAATTGGAGGCCGGCTGTTGTCCGGCCCCTGCGGGCTAGATCAAGCTCGACCCCGACTTCGAGGCGCTTATCCAGTCGCTGCGTGAGCCGGAAGAACAGGTCCTCCCCGGCGGTCCCCTCGAAGTGTGGGATCACGTGCCCCTTGCGGCTGAATCCATCCTGCCACACGCTGTGGGTGAATTGGAACGAAGAGGAGTTGCTGTACTCCACTCGGAAGGCCGTGTCAGGAGATAGAAAGAGGTTCGGGAGATACAGCCCGACGGTGGCCCCGGGTTTCAGGGGAGTGTAGAACGTCCCGCAGCAGGTGTCGTCCCAGCCAAAATCCAGGTACAGCTCGGCATCCCAAGTGAGGGGGATGTACTTCCCCACATCGGCCAGCCGCAGGGATACATCAGCCTGAAAGCGGTTATCTCCGGCGTACTTGCTCGTTTCCGTCCCTGATCGGTTGCTCTGCACCAGAACCCTTGGATATTCCCAAAAATGTACCTCTTTGCGTCCGTGCCCATCAAACGTGATCTCCCTTCCAAGGCCCACCTCCAGCCATGGAAAGGGCGCCATGTCCACGCGTAATCCCGTAACCTTGCTGCGGGGATAGTTTGTCCGCTCCTCCTCCAACTGCCCGAAGAAGAGCTCAAATTTAATGGGCCCGAAAAGGTCTTCGAATACCCAGGGAAGCGTGATCTGGTTCGCCGTGCGCAGCCGGATCATGTCCAGGCCGAGGGCGTTGTTGGAGAAGAGCATAGATCCATGGAAGCCAGGGCCCCACCAGAGCGGCTCCCGACCAACGATGAGTTCCACCGGACCGCCACGAGCCTTCACGTATCCTTCGATGAGTTGGCCGCGATTCGTCTTTTCCCCGATCAGATATTCGGGTTGCGCGTAGGCCGCAAAAACACCTCCCGCCTCGAGCCACGAGGAACTCGTCACCCGGCCGCTCATCCCCCGGTCAAGGCGCTCGCCGCTACTGTTCTCCAGGTCGGTGGCCGACTTGCTCGTCAACCCGCCGCGGAATTGCAGGAATTCAATCGGCTTGAATTCAATCGTTCGGGGGGGTTCTCCACGGATCCCGTACCCTGTCACTCCGAGGGCGCGAAGCTCCGGGCTGAACTCCTCCATCAGATCCAAGAGGATATCCTGCAGATCAGTGCGATGGTCGAACTCCGAAACCCTGTTCTCCTGAATGCGGCCGATGATGTCTGCCAGGATCCAGGCCATCTCCCGCCTGGACATGGGTTTCGTGTTGAGGACCACCTTGCCAGCAATCCCGGAGAGAACGAGCTTATGAAGCGCATCGTATGTCCAGTCCCAGCTCCGCGCAAAGCCAGTCCAGGGCTTCAACGGAACGTCCCGGATACTGATATTCTGCGCCCAGGTGTTCGGGGAGGCCGACAGGAAAAAAACGAGGAAGGCAGCGGCAACACGCAGGGAACGGAACCTCATTTGTGGGGTAGGCATATCCACTTCACTCCGGTAACCACAGGATCATGTGGGGATTGATGCGTCGACACCCCAAGAGCTCGGGCCAACCTGAGTCAAGTGGATACCCCTATTGTGGGGTTCCACGCCCTGGCTGGGAAGGACCCGACAATCGGGATGAAGGCCCTCGAAGGCCCGTGGCATGCTAAAGCCTCCGAAAGATCTCAGAGTGTGTGAAAATATCGGTGAATCAGCGCCAAGCGCATTTTTCACCCACGGAAAATCAAGAGGTTACAGTCACGCTCTCGGCCCAGCGACGATTTCTTCACACACTCTCAAACGTCCTTCAATATTCATGCGGTTGGGAATGTGCCGTTAAAGAGGAAAAACAAGCCGCCCGTGGCCTTCTTGTCCCGCCCCGGGCGGGATTGGCGGTTTGCACTGTGTTTCGGATTATGTTCGGTTGTCGGTTGTCGGTTTCACGTTCTCGATTGGACCGGAGCGTATTATTTGAGCAACGCCATGATGATCCCAAACGGGATCGCGATCTGCCCCAGGATGGTCGCGAGATCCTTCACCAAAGGGATCGTCCGGTACCTCGGTTCCGTCGAGACCGGCACCACGATGGTATCCCCCACCTCGATATTGCGCAGCTTGACGAAGCTCGCCAGGGCACTGCCATCCGCCTTCAGGATATACGTCTGATCAGGATCAGCCCCGCGCGTTGGTCCCCCCGCCCGGGCGATGTAATACTCAATCTTCTCGTTCTCTTTGTACAAAATCGAGGTGCTGGACCGAACAGCACCCACGATCAGAACGGACGTCGGCCGTTGTGGGATGAATAGGGAATCTCCGTCTTCCAACAGAATGTCGTCGGGGGTCCCTTTGAGCTTCTCGGGCAAGTCCACCCGGATGGCAAGCCGCCCGACCGTCACCGCAGTCGCCAGCAAGCGGAGCAGTTCCCGGCGCTGGGCAGTGATCGCAGTCTGTGCCGATGTAGCCTCGGGGGTCGACACCTCGACCGATCCCGCTGCGACAGACGCAGATTCAGCCAGTAGGGCCTGCTCCTGCGCCCGGATGAATTTGTCCAGTTGCTGCTGTTCCTTCTGGCGAATGGATTCCCGGATGAAGACGGCGCCCTTCGGGAAGGCTTCAGGCAGAAACCCACCCGCTCGCTCGATCAATTCGCTCAGGTGCTCCCCCTGGACAATGGTGTACCGGCCTGGGCGTTTGACCTGTCCGCTTACAAGGACGGATGCTGTCGGTCTGAACTCGCTTTTGACCACAACGCGATCCAGCGGGCGAAGCTCGACATTGGCCGCCGGCTGGCCAGCCCAGGCCTCACGGACACTGAATGGGATTACCTCTGTACTCAGATCCGCTTTCACCCGGACGATCTCCGCACGATCGAGGTACGCCTCGGGAAGAAGTTCGTCTTGTGTCAGGAGATCTCCCACCCGCATCCCAGGCCGGAGTTCATAATTCCCAGGGCGCTTAATGAACCCTTCCAGTGTCACGGCGTTATAGATTCGGGGATCGACCGGAAAGACCCGCAGCAGGTCACCGTCTTGGAGCATTGGGTCCGCCTCCCGCAGGCCGCGCTGGTAGAAGTCTAGCAGGTTGAAGTCCTGGACCAGACGGTCCCTGTTGTCCCGGAACCGCTCCAACTGAAGACGCTGGAGGTACCCCCCCGGTGAGAGGCCGCCGGCCATGGCCAGCAGATCGGTGACCCGCGTCTCTCCCTTCAATTCGTAGATGGCCGGCCGGTTCACGTTGCCAACGAGGCCGACCACGGGGCCGATGGGCGGGACGAATACGGCATCCCCGGACTCGAGTCGGACGTCCCGACTCTTGTCTCCCCTGAGGAGGAAATCATAAAAGTCCAGCTCGCTGACCAGATGGTTGTTGCGGAGTAGTCTGATCCGCCGCAGCGTTCCTTGTTTGGATGGCCCCCCGGCGGCAAAGAGAGCATTGGTGAGCGTGGACAGCGCACTAAGGGTATAGGCGCCGGGGCGCGTCACCTCCCCCACCACGAACACCCGGATGGTGCGGAGGCGGCCCAGCGTCACACTGGTGCGGAACCCTGTGTACACCCGTGAGAGGTGGGCCCGGATAAGCTCTTCAACCTTGTCGAAGGAGAGTCCCCACACCTTCAAGGTCCCGACCCTCGGGATGAAAATCTCTCCGTTCCGATTGACCGTTTCCGTGAACACACTCTCCACAAGGCCCCACACGTAGATCGTGAGGCTGTCGCCCGCGCCCAGTACATAGTCCGGGCCCACGGGGACATCCTCGACCGGGGCAAACGTGGTGGCAGGGATCTGAAATATATCATACCCAAATTGCTTTATCTGAATCTGCCGTCCGGGTTCACCGACCAACGAACTTTG
>CAZXXV010000333.1:0-5336 GCA_964644725.1 uncultured bacterium | reverse complement strand
AGTGCGTGCGCGTATGGCTCCTGCTCAAGATCGCGTTCTGCCAGCTCTTCCGAATCGTGCATCCCAAGGCCGTCCGCAATGTCTGGTACAATGGGAAGATCGTCCCGCCGGAGGTGGTCCAGGGCGTCCAGTCCATGGCCATGCTGTATATGACGGTCTTCATTCTCGCTTCCTTGGCCCTGGCTTGGCTGGGGCACGACGTCATTACGGCCATCTCGGCGGTGGCAGCCACGCTGGGAAACGTCGGTCCGGGCCTGGGCGCGGTCGGTCCGGTGGATAACTACGCCCACTTCTCCATTCCCGCCAAGTGGATCTGCTCCTTCTGCATGCTGGTGGGCCGGCTGGAGGTCTATTCCGTGATCGTACTCTTGGTTCCTGAATTCTGGCGAAAGTAACCTCTTCGTCGCTGCTCGCTAGAGATCTCCCGCCGGTGCAGAGTTACCCGCTGGCTGAGGCGATTCCCGCCCGGTCTTGCCGGCCACGCTCAAGATCCTCTCCAAGATGTGACACGCTGGAGGAGGTGTGCGTCCACTTGAGGCGGCGAGAAGCCGAACGGCCGGATCAGGGGGTCTAGGATGAGGTTACTGGTCGAGGTGGTAGGGGATGCTGATGGCGACCTTGCCGCGGCGAAACAGCAAGGCGCCCTTGATGAGGAGGGCCGTCTGGTTGTGGAGCAGGTGGTGCCACCATTTCGCCGGGATGAATTCGGGCAGGATGATGGTCATGTAGGCGCCTTCTCGCTGCTTCTCCATCTGGTCAATGTAGTGGAGGACCGGCTGGATCACGGATCGGTACGGCGAATCCAAGACCACGAGGGGCACATCCGGTGCCCATTCCTGCCACTGCATTCGGAGGCGTGATGTGGCCGTGGGATCCAGGTCCACGGTGATAGCCGTCACATTGGGGGAGATGGCCTTGGCGTACGTGAGGGCGGTGACTACCCCTCGGTGGATGCCTCCCACCAAGACCACGACGGGATGCCGGCCGAGCTTCGGCGGCGAGAAGCCGTCCAGGGAGAGCTGGGGCCGCAAGGTATCATAGTGCCGCCGGACCGTGAGGAATCCCAGGACCAAGAGGGGGATGACGATGACGACGATCCAGGCACCGTGGACGAACTTGCTCATACCAATCACCACGACCACGACGGCGGTCGTGATCGCGCCGATGGCATTGATGGCGGCGTGCGGACGCCATCGGGGACCCCGCTCCCTCCACCAGTGCCGGACCATGCCCGTCTGGGACAGCGTGAAGGCGGTGAATACCCCGATGGCGTAGAGGGGAATAAGGGCATGGGTGCTGCCGCCGAAGATGACCAGCAGCGAGGTGGACACGCATGCCAGGATGATGATGCCGTTGCTGAAGACCAGCCGATCGCCCAGGTTGGCGAATTGCCGAGGGAGAAATCCGTCTTTGGCCATCAGGGAGGCCAGCATGGGAAACCCGGCGAAGCTGGTGGTGACCGCCAGGAGCAGGATAACCGCCGTCGCCGCCTGGATCATGAAGTAGATCCAGGTTCGCCCGAAGATATGGCGGCCCAGCATCGAGACGACCGTTTCCTCCGGGTTGGGAATGATGTGGAAGAAGTAGGCCAGGAAGGTCACCGCCACGAACGAGCTGCCCAGGATGAAAGCCATCCAGGCCAACGTGATGCCGGCATTGCGGGACTCGGGCGGCTTGAAGGCCTGGATGCCGTTGGCGACCGCCTCTATTCCCGTGAGGGCCGCGCACCCCCCGGAGAAGGCCCGCAATGCCATGAAGATGCTGTAGGGCTCCAGCGCCGGGACAGCTGCCGGGACGGGCGGCGCGCCCTGCGTGAGCAGGTGATAGAATCCCCCGCCAATCAGGATCACCAGGCACAGGATGAACCAGTAGGTGGGGACGGCAAAGATTCGTCCCGTTTCGCGGAGGCCCCGCAGGTTCGCCAGCATGACGGCCAGGACGCATCCGACACAAATTGCGACCCGGTGGGGATAGAGCACGGGGAAAGCCGAGGTGATGGCCGCCACCCCCGAGGCCGTGCTCACGGATACGGTAAGGACATAGTCCACGAGGAGAGCTGCGCCGGCCACCAAGCCCGGAAGCGTTCCCAGGTTGTCCTTGGCCACGATGTATGCGCCGCCCCCCGAAGGGTACGCATGGATGGTCTGCCAGTAGGAGCTGGCTACGATGGCAACCAGCAGGCCAATGGCTATGCCGATGGGAGGGGAATACTGCAGGGCAAGGGTTCCGCCCAGGACCAGCACGAGCAGGATCTCCTCCGTCGCATAGGCAACGGAGGACATACAGTCGGATGAGAAGATGGCCAGGGCGGGGATCTTGGCCAGGCGCTCGTGCCGTGCCTGGGCCGTGGCCAGGGGGCTGCCGATGAGGAGTCGCTTCAGGGCGGTGGGCATTGGGCTACGCGGGGCCGACTAGCCGGTCCTTCAGGGACTTCTCGGCCGCCACGGTGCTGACCGCCAGGATCTCGTCCCCGGTCTCGAGGCGGGTGTCACCGCGGGGGATTATCAGCTTGCCGCTACGGATCACGCTCACGATCACGGTATCGCCTGGGAAATTGAGGTCGCGGATGGTCTTCCCCTGGCAAGGCGATGTCTCCGGAAGGCGCACCTCCACCAGGGCTGCCGCGCCCCGGTTGAGCTTGAGGAGGGTCACCAGCTCGCCCATGCCGATCTCTTCCTCGATGACCTTGGAGGTGAGGTGGACCTGGCTGATGGCGACGTCCACCCCCCAGGCCTTGGTGTAGAGCCACTCGTTGAGCGGGTTGTTGACGCGCGCGATCACGCGAGGGACGTGGAAGTGGTGCTTGGCCAGGCGACAGACCACCAGGTTGTCCTCGTCGTTATGGGTCAGGGCCACGAGGAGGTCGGCCTTGGCGGTCCCGATCTGCTCCAGGATCTCCGGGCTGCACCCATCGCCGCAGATCACGTCGCCTCCGATCTCCTGGCGGAGCTTGGCCACCACCTCGGGCCGGCGGTCCACAAGCTTGATCTGGTATCCCTGGCCTTGTAGATCTCGCGCCAGGTAGGACCCACCCCGGCCGCCGCCGATGATCACCGCCAGCATACGAGCCTCCTTGCGATCAGTGGGCCAAGAGTTTGTCCAATCTGGGGATCGCCTTCACTGCCACTGCGACATGGAGTTCATCTTCGGGCTCCAGGCGGGTCTCGGCCGTGGGGATCATGGCCTGGCCCCGGCGCACCAGCGCGCTGACCAGGGATTCCCCTGGAATAGTCAGATCCTGGATGGTGCGTCCGGCCAAGGCCTTTGGCACCTCAATGGCGATGAACTCCACTTCGCCGCTCCCGCAGGTCGCAAGCTTGGCCAGCCGCGGATGGGCGATCATCGTCTTCATGGCATTGGCCGCCATGATCGTCGGCGTGACCGTCGGGATGCCCTCCCGGCGGTAGATCTCGGCGGCCTGGGGGTTGTAAATCCGGGCGACCACGTGTGGAACCTTGAACGTCTCCTTGGCTGTCACCGCCACCACGATGTTCACGTTGTCGCTATCCGTCGTGGCGGCCAGAGCATCGGCCCCCTCGATGTCGGCTTTCTGCAGGATCTCGCGGTCAAATCCTACACCCGTGAGCATCCGGCCGTTGAACTGCTGCGACAGCCGCCCAAAGGAGAGCGGGTTGCGATCAATCACCGCCACCTCGTGCCGCTCGGCCGAGAGGGCGTTGGCCAGATTCGCCCCGACCCGCCCGCAGCCCACGATGATCACCCGCATGTCGGAGCCTCCTGAGTGAGAGCATGGCCCGAAAGCACACGAGCCGCAGCAGGCACGCTCTGCGGCTCCTGGACCGGCCCCCTGAAATCAAGCCAGATGCTAGAACCGATCGTTCGCCATTGTCAAGTGTAGACGCGACGTCCTTCTGGAATACTCACCTTCGGGGGACGGACCCGTAGGAACTCGGACGGGCGATCAGGACGGGGAGGGCGGCGTGTCTTCCATTGGCCCGAGAGGAGCGGCCTCTTTGGGCGGGAAGATGGATTCCTGAACCCGGCGGTGGAACTCGCCAACGCCGGTCGCGTACCGGATCAGGAGGGCGGTCACTAGGCCTAGGCCCACAATCGGCGTCCCGATGACGAATACCAAGGAGAAGACGCGCCAGCCCCCCATTCGGACGATCTTGACCACGGACCAGATCGTAAGCGTGAGGAAAATCAAAGCCAGGTTGCCGGCGGCCTTTGCTGGCGTGAGCAGCGTTGCCCACGCGTGCCGGTACAGGAGGTAGCGTCTTTCGAAGTCAGCGGGTAGATCCTCCAGGTGCTCGATCCATTGCAGGGGTGAGGCGGGGGCCCGCCAGCCACGCCGAGTGCGGGGCAAGCCCAGCCACACCTCACCCACCACGTGTCGCACGCTGTCCACGACCATGCCCACAGGGAAGGCCATCAGCACAGCCATGATGAGGAAGTACGGGAAGAAGCCATCGCCCTCGAGGATCTCCTGCATCAGCGTTGTGTAGTAGGAGCCCTCCTCGTGGAAGATCTCGTACATGGCCGTCCACGCCACGGCGAGGAGCAAGCCCGGGATAAGCTGGGTGAGCAGGAGATCCTCGACGGGAAACGGCCGGAGTCGTCGCATCAGCTACCCCCGTGCGGACGTGGTGCGGTGGGAACTTCCATGAGGATCAATTCCCAGGTATCGGAGGACCGATCCTGCCGGATGATGTACACTGTACCGTCCTCGCCAGTCAACTTGAAGTAGGCGTGCTCTTCACCGTACCAGCGGTCGAGAATCTCCCGGACTGCGACCCGCCGTCCCCCGAGGCAGAAAGCGACCGGCCGCTCGTCCGCCTTGTAGCCCGAGTAGGCTTCTACGGTGAGGGGAATCCGCGCCGATCCGGCCACCTGGTCTCCTTCTCCTCCCGTCCCCTCCGGCAGTGTCATCGGGCGTGCCGGCCGCGGGGCAGCCCTGCGGTGCGCTCGATCGCCCGGCGGAGGCGGGGCAGGATTACGCTGCCCTGGATTGCCTCCATCATCCTGGCGACGGTCTGGACGCTCGGGTCGTAGTCCACGATCGCCCGTTCCCGCTCCAGGCTTACGTCGGCAACGGTCACCGCACGCAGCCCCTCCAGGGCCCGCCTGACCCGGAGAGCTCAGAGGGGGCAGACCATTCCGGCGATGGAGAATTCCACGCGGTGGTGGCCGGAGGGCCGTTCCAACGGCTCCGACTGAACCAGGCGAGCCATGGGAGCGACACGGAGATTCCGCAACTTCACCTTCACACGATCCCTCACGCGATCGCGAGTCCCGCCAGCAGCACTGTAGTGACTGGAGAGCCGCGCGTCAAAGGGAATCCCCGGTGTCGCCCACCCAGAGGGTACCCGGAGAGC
>CAZXXV010000332.1:0-5358 GCA_964644725.1 uncultured bacterium | reverse complement strand
CGCTGCCTGTCAGACCTCTGCGCAACCGCCACGCCTTCAGACCAGCGACAGTCTCTCCTCCCAGTGCCCAGATTTGCCCTTGTTGAGGAACCGGGCAGGACTCGAACCTGTAGCCAGGCGGTTCGCCGCGCCAGCGCACGGATGACTGCGCGGTGTCTCCGCGTCACACAGAACGGATGGAAGCTCCTCCCTCCAGCCCAATCGGGCCCGTGCCAATCCGGTGAGCGCGCACGATGTGGGTGAGGTCCCCCCCGGGGGGATCGCAACCTACAGTGTGCAAGGGGCCTCTCAGGAGACTGGAGTATCTGAATGCCGCTGCTCCCTGTCCAGCTTAAGCAGTTGCGCATCCCTCGCACGGCAGAATCAAGTTCGCAGCCCGTAATCTCCCGAGCGGTTCATAAATTTGCGAAGATTCCTCCCGGGGATTTGTAAGGCCCGGCCGGACGCACCGCGACCCTTGCCGTGTGCGCGTCGCGTCTGACAGCGAGGTTTACGGTGTGCAGACCGACGCTGAGAGGCTATACTCCCGTGATATGTGGTCAGAGCATAGAGACCTGGGGAGGGAACGAGGGATCATCATGGCGGACACTCGGGAAATCCTGCGCGCTCTGGAGAAGAGCTGGTACCACGAGATGGAGGCAGCCGCGACGTACCGCGCCCTCGCCGAGCGGGAGAAGGATCCCCGACGGCGCGCCATCCTGCACAAGCTGACGACGGCGGAGATGGAACATGCAGCCAGGTGGGAGGCGCGAATTCGGGAATTAGGCGGGACGCCTCCGGATCCGTCCACGGTGAAGCCGGGCCTCGGCCTCGCGCTCCAGATGGCCAGCCCGGAGGTGATCTATCGAAAGCTAGAGGCCAGCGAGGAGAGGGGGCTGGCTGCCGACCAGGCCTTGGCCTCGACCCTGGACGAGAAGAGCCGGGCGCTCCTCAGCGAGATCTCCCGGGACGACAAGGACCACGCCAAGATCCTGCGCGTGCTGGCCGGCCCCCAGAGCCCCCGCAGCGCCCTCGACCTGATCCTCAAGAAAGAGCGCCACGTCACCGGGGCGAACTGGGTGAGCGATGCCATCTACGGAATCAATGACGGGCTGGGCGCGGTCTTCGGCATCGTCTCCGGGATGGCCGGATACACCGGTGGCAGCGAGATCGTCCTCATCACCGGCCTGGCGGGCACCCTGGCCAGCGCCCTGTCCATGGGCTCCAGTGCCTATCTGGCGGCCAAGTCCCAACGCGAGATCTACGAGGGGGAGATCGCCCGCGAGAAAGCAGAGATCGAGGGGAACCCCGAGGAAGAGCGAGAGGAGCTGGAGCTCTTCTATCAACTCAAGGGCTTCACCGAGGAGGAGGCCCACACCCTCGTCGCCCGCATCCGGGAGAAACCGGACCACTTCCTCAAGACGCTGGTGCAGGAGGAACTCGGGCTGTCCGAGACAACCTTCCCCAACCCATGGAAGGCCTGCCTGTCCGCCACAACCTCCACTGCGGTCGGGGGCCTCATTCCCGTCATCCCCTTCTTCTTCACGCGCGGGACGCCTGCCGTGCTCTGGGCCGCCGCCCTGAGCATCCTGGCTCATTTTGGCGTTGGCGTCGCCAAGAGCCTCGTCACCACGCGTTCCTGGTGGATCAGCGGGCTGGAGATGACCCTCGTCGCCGTCATCGCCGGCGCCATCACCTACGGCCTGGGCCTGGCCTTCGCCATCCATTGACCCCGGACCGCAGAATGAAGCCGCCAAGGCGCTAAGGATCTCTCAAGATCAGGGCCTGAGGAGCGGAGCGCCCTGAGGCGGACCGAGGCACTCTGAGTCTCCGCCCGGCTATGGATCGGCGGTGGAGGAACTTTCCCTTCCTCCGCGCGTACGAAACCCTTGCAAACTCGGCCGTCGCATTGCAGAATGCGTTTCCAGTGTTCCGTTGACTTCCTGTTTCGCGAGGGGCGCCATCGTCAAATACCTGCAGCACGTCCGGCCATTCCTCCGCCGGCATCGGCGGCTTTTCTTTTTGGGCATCCTCGCCCTGCTGGGCACGGATGCCATGCATCTTTTCATCCCGTGGTTCACCCGCCTGGCCCTGGACGGCCTCCACACGATCGAGAATGACGGCTGGGGCCTACTGCGCTATCCCGCCCTGATCGTGGCCGCCGCGATCGCCCAGGGCATCTTCCGGTACTTCTGGCGGACCAACGTCTTCGGCTTCTCCCGGAACATCGAGTGGGACATCCGCAACACCCTCTTCGCCCACCTCCAGCGACTGCCCCTCGCGTACTTCCAGTACACGAAGACCGGCGACCTGATGTCCCGCCTCACCAACGACCTGGCCTCGGTCCGCGAGATGCTGGGCATCGGCGCCGTGGCGGCCCTGGACGGCGCCGTCCTGATCCTCGCCGCGCTGCCCCTGATGATCGGGATCGATCCCTGGCTCACCCTGTGGTCGCTCCTCTCGCTGCCGGGGATCACGTTCTTGGTCCTGGGCTTCGGCAACCGCATCCACCGGGGCTACCGCGAGGTGCAGCAGTTCCTGGGGCGCGTGAGCATCTTCGTCCAGGAGAATCTGGCCGGTATTCGCGTCGTCCAGGCCTACGCGCAAGAGGAGAACCAGGCGCGGCAATTCCGCGAGCTGAGCGCCGAGTACATGCGCAAGAACCTGGTCACGGCACGGCTGAGCGGCGTCCTGTGGCCGCTCATGGCCGTCTTCTCCGGCCTGGCGGCCGCCGTCGTCCTGTGGCTGGGGGGACGGCGCGTCCTGATGGGACAACTGACCATCGGCCAGTTCGTCCAGTTCAACGGCTACCTCGCCATGCTGACGTGGCCAGTGATGGCCATCGGGTACGTGGTGAACCTTTACCAACGCGGCACCTCCGCCCTCACTCGGCTGGTAGAGATCCTGGAGACGCCCGTGGCGCCTGGGTACCTGACGCCGGAGGATGGATCGCCCCGGCGCCTCCGGGGCGAGATCGAATTCCGTCGCCTGTCGTTCCGCTACACACCCAACGGCCCCTGGGTCCTGCGGGACCTCTCCCTGAAGATCCCGGCCGGAACGCGCTGCGCCATCCTGGGCGAGGTGGGCGCGGGCAAGAGTACCCTGGTCCACCTGATCTCCCGCCTGTTCGAGGCGCCCGAGGGCAGCCTCTTCCTGGACGGACGGGACATCCGGACCATCCCGCTGTCCACCCTCAAGGCTTCTATCGGCCTCGTCTCGCAGGACATTTTCCTTTTCTCCGAGACCATCCGGGAGAACATCCTCTTCGGGCGCCACGACGCCACCGTAGAGGACGTCGAGGAGGCCGCTCGGATCGCGGCGCTTCTTCCCAGCATCCAGGAATTTCCCAACCGGTTCGACACCCTGCTGGGGGAGCGCGGCGTTCGCCTGTCCGGCGGCCAGAAGCAGCGGACGGCCCTGGCCCGCGCCCTGATCAAGAACCCGCCCATCCTGATCCTGGACGATGCCTTCTCCAGCGTGGACGTCCAGACGGAGGAGCGGATCCTCAGCGAGTTGAAGGCCTCCATGGAAGGGCGGACGACGATCCTCATCTCGCACCGCATCTCCACGGTGAAGAACGCGGATCAGATCGTGTACGTGAAAGACGGGCAGATCGTGGAGCAGGGTACCCACCAGGAACTGCTGGCCCGCGAGGGACACTATCACCGGCTGTACCAGAAGCAGCTCCTGGTCACGGAGCTGGAGGCCCTGGCGGAGCGGGACAACGGGTAACCATGCACGGATCGAACGTTCACATTGACGACGAGGTGTTGGGCAAGGCGTACGACGCCCGGCTGATCCTGCGTCTGCTGACGTACCTCAGGCCGTACTGGTTCCTGGTTTGCCTGGCCTTCCTGTTCCTGGCTGGGTACACCGGGTCTCAACTCCTGGGCCCCTATCTCGTCAAGGTGGCCATCGACCGGTACATCGCCGCAAGGGACCTTGCCGGGCTCAATCACGTGGCGTTCCTCTACCTGGCCGCGGTCGTCCTGAGCTTCCTCTTCCAGTTCGCCCAATCCTACACCACCCAGTACGTCGGCCAACGGGTGATGCACGACATCCGCCAGCAACTCTTCGGGCACCTGCAGCGGCACGACCTCGCCTTCTTCGACCGGAACCCCGTCGGCCGCCTGATGACCCGCGCCATCAACGACGTCGAGAACCTGAACGAGCTTCTGAGTTCCGGCGTCGTCGCCTTGCTCGGCGACACCCTGATGATCGCCGGGATCGCCGTCGCCATGCTCCTCTTGGATTGGCGCCTCGGCCTCGTCGGTCTCGCCCTGCTTCCCGCCATGATCCTGGCGACGGACGTCTACCGCCGGAAGGCGCGGGAGAACTACCGGGACAGCCGGCGCATCCTCGCGCGGCTGAATGCCTACCTGAACGAGAACATCTCCGGCATGGCCACGGTCCAGGCCTTCGGCCAGGAGCGGCGAACCTATCTCAAGTTCAAGGACATCAACACGCAGAACCGGGACGCACTGCTCAGGGGCATCCACTACAACGCGATCTTCTTCCCCCTGGTGGAGGTCAGCAGCGCCGTGACGGTCGGCCTCATCCTGTGGCGGGGCGGGAGCCTGATCCTGCACGGGACGGTGCTGGCGGGCGTGGTGGTGGCCTTCATCCAGTACGTCCAGCGGATGTTCCACCCCATCCGCGACCTGGCGGAGAAGTACAACATCTTTCAGGCGGCCATGGCCAGCAGCGAGCGGATATTCCGCCTCTTGGACGAGCCCCCGACCATTCTCACGCCGACCAAGCCCAAACAGCCCCGCCTTGCGGGGGGCGCCATCGAGTTCCAGGACGTCTGGCTGTCCTACGTCCCGGGTGAGCCGGTCCTGCGTGGCATCTCGTTCCGCGTGGCGCCCGGGGAAAAGATCGCCCTGGTCGGCCCCACCGGCCACGGCAAGACGTCCATCATCTCGGCCCTCTGCCGGTTCTACGATGTGGAGCGCGGGCGGATCCTGGTGGGTGGCCTGGATATCCGGGAGTGGGACAAGACGCTGCTTCGCAAACAGATCGGCCTGGTGTTACAGGACGTGTTCCTGTTCTCTGGGACCATCGGGAATAATATCAGCCTGGGTGATCCCGGGATCACCCCGGATCGAATCCAGGAGGCCGCAAGTCGCGTCCACGCCAGCCCATTCATCGAGCGACTCCCGCACCGCTATCAGGAAGAAGTGCAGGAGCGCGGCTCCACGCTGTCCCAAGGCGAGCGCCAGCTCCTCTCCTTTGCCCGGGCACTGGCCTTCGATCCCACCATCCTGATCCTGGACGAGGCTACCAGCTCCGTGGACACCGAGACGGAACTGCTCATCCAGGATGCGCTGCGCATCCTGCTCCAGGACCGGACCGCCATCATCGTGGCCCATCGCCTCT
>CAZXXV010000331.1:0-5383 GCA_964644725.1 uncultured bacterium | reverse complement strand
GCGACTGGGGATGAGGCGCTATCCGTTGAGGTGTTGCGCAGCCCGAAGAGCTGATGGATCATGCCCCTCTTCGCTTATTCCTATCAGTCCAGGGCCGGAGACTCCCGGAAAGGGCGGGGCGGCGCCGTTGAGTCCTCGATCGCGCGGAGACAATCCGTCGAACAGGTTGAAAATGCGGGGGCAATGGACATGACCCAAGGACGTAGTGGAAGAGGCCTGGCGGTCCTGCCGCTGGTGGCGTGCCTGCCGGAGGGGGGCAGGGTCAATGTCGCGCAATCGTTGGAGAGGTGACTGCCGGTGGCCTGGCGAGTACCACGGGGATTCTGGCCCTATCTGATCCTCCAGGTTCCGGACATCCTGCTGACGGGTCTGGTCCTCCTGCTGCTCCACTGGTGGCGCGTCCTGTCGCTCGGATGGGCCATCGGCCTGTTCGCCCTGTGGGTGCTGAAGGACCTCGCCATGTACTTCTTGCTGCGGGATGTCTTCGCACCACCGCGCTTTGGACCGGAGACTCTCATTGCCGCCCGGACTCTTGCCCGGGAGCCACTCGCGCCTCGGGGTTACATCCTGCTCCGGGGCGAACTATGGCGGGCCGAGACCCTGCGGCCCCACGAGGCTATCGCGCCTGGAACGGTCCTCACCGTGCGGGCGAGGCGGGGACTCACCCTGCTCGTCGAGGCCGAAGGATCCGTTGGCGACTCGGACCGGAAGGAGGCTGTGCCGTGAAAGTTGAATGGGGCAGCCCGATCAGCCTGGACTACGACATGCTCTTGGATTCGGGGGAACAGATCGATTCCTCGCGGTGAACGGGCCACTCCGCATCCGGGTAGGGGAGTGGAGGGCCCTTCCAGGCTTGGGGGAGAAGCTGGTCGGCCTGGATGTGGGGGACGAGCGGCTGATCCGGCTTCCGCCCTCGGAGGCCTTTGGGGAGTGGGATCCGGATGCGGTCGTCACGATGCGGGAGTCCCAGATCATGGGGGACGTTCGGCTCGAGGACGGCATGATGCTTGAGATCGGGACCAGCACCGGCTTTACCGCGGTCTGCCGCGTCTACCGGATCACCGAGGATCGGGTGGCACCGGACTTCAACCACCCGCTGGCCGGGGAACCCGTCACCCTCTTCGTCCGGGTACGAAAAGTGGTTCCGCCGGCGGGGCGGACTGCAGCCGCGGTGGGGTACCGTGCGCACAGCAAGCGGGTCGCCAAGGTTTCCAAATGGAGTCCTTAAAAGCCGGCATGCCTCAGTGCAATCAGCACCGCCCGCGAGAAGGGGACGGCCTCGGTTGGGTTCCGAGGGAAGATCGGGAAGGTCCTTTCAGGGTCTCGTGGCCGCGCATTGGATGTTGGGCCGGCGCGCTCGGAGTGACAACCGTTGTCGTGCTGGTCCTGGCGGTCCCGGATCTCGCGTTCGCGGCGGCCGCGGATGTTCAGGGCGGCTTTGGCCCCATCCTCTTCGGCCTCGCCGTGTTGGTGGTGGCAGCCAAGGTGGGTGGCCTTCTCGTCCAGCGACTAGGTCATCCGCCGGTCCTAGGAGAACTCCTGATCGGGATCGTTTTGGGGAACTTCCTGCCACTCCTCTTCGGACAGAGGGGGATCGCCTTCGTGCGGGGCGAACCGACGCTGTTGGTCCTGGCGCAGATGGGCGTGCTGATCCTGCTCTTCGATGTCGGGTTAGAGGCGGATCTCAGGGCGTTGCTCCGCGTGGGCTGGTCGTCATTCCTGGTGGCGCTACTCGGGATCGTGGTTCCCATCCTCCTGGGCTGGGGCACGGCGGCGTGGTTGATGCCGGATAGCCCGACCCTGGCCCATGTCTTCGTGGGAGCGACGCTGTCGGCCACCAGTGTCGGGATCACCGCCCGGGTCCTCAAGGATCTCGGCGTCACACAGACTCGAGAGGGGCAGATCATCCTGGGTAGCGCGGTGATCGACGATGTCTTGGGGCTGGTCGTGCTGGCGGTGGTCAGCGGCGCTGTCGCGGCCGCGGCGACGGGCGGTCCAGGCCTCTCGACCCTCGCCGTCGGCGGCATCCTAGCCCGAGCCATCCTGTTCCTGGGGGTCACGGTCGGTCTCGGTCACCTGCTGTCGAGGCCCATCGTTCGGCTCGCGGCCCGGACGGGGCAGCACGGGATGCTGCTGGTCTTCGGGCTCGCCCTGTGTTTCACCCTGGCTTTCGCTGCGGAGCTGATCGGCCTGGCCGACATCATCGGCGCCTTCGCCGCCGGCCTGATGCTGGACCCATTCGGTGAGGGGGTTCGGACGCGGAAAGAAGAGGCAACTCTGTCAGAGCTCATGCATCCCCTCTCGAGCCTTTTTGTTCCGCTCTTCTTCGTCTTGATGGGGATCCAGGTCCATTTGGGGAGTTTCGCTACCCCGAACATCCTGGCCCTGGGCGTGGCCCTGATCCTGTGTGCGCTGGCCGGCAAGCTGGCCTGTGCCCTGGGCGTGGTGAGCCGGAGGGTCAATCGCCTGGCGGTGGCGATCGGGATGATCCCCCGCGGCGAAGTCGGCTTGATCTTCGCCGGAATCGGTGCCAGCCTGACGCTGCGGGGTGAGCCCATCCTGTCCCAGGGAGCCTTCTCGGCCGTCGTCCTGATGGTGCTGGCGACGACGCTGGTGGCCCCCATCGGCCTCCGGTGGGCATTCCGCCGGTCGCCGTCATGTTCGAGGTGACACGCACATGGCCGTGATCACGATTTCGCGCGAGTACGGAAGCCGAGGCGCCGCCATCGGCGCAGGCGTCACGGAGGCCCTGGGTTGGCGTTACGTGGATGACGACCTAGTCTTCCTGGTGGCGCAACGCGCCGGGCTCAGCGATGAGTACGTTCGCGCCTACGACCAGGAGGGATTCAGCCGCCTCCGCGCGTTCGTCCACGATTGCGTGGACGCACTGGAATCCCTGGCGCCCCCGCCCTTTGGCGAGACGGTGGGGACGGCTGACCAGATCAAACTGCCCGTGGACCTCACGCGCTTCTATTCCACGCGATACCTGCATCTGGCCAAGCAGATGATTCGGACGCTCGCCGCGCGGGGGCACGTGGTGATCATGGGCCGCGGCGCGCAGGTCGTGCTGAAGGAGGCCCCGCGCGTCCTGCACGTGCGGATCGTCGCTCCCCTCCCGACACGCATCCGCCGGGTGGCCCAGGAGGAAGGGCTCAGTGAACGAGAGGCTGCCCGCCGCATCCGTCGGCGCGACCGGGCAGTGGCGCGGTACCTTCGGCACTTTTACGGCGTGGACTGGGCCGACCCCATCCTCTATGATCTGACGCTGAACACGGCCGCCCTGGGTGAGCAGAAGGCAGTTCGGCTGATCCTTAACGCCGCCCCCGTGGAGGATGACCTCTGTACCACGCTGGGGACCGGGCGAGCGGAGCGGGGACCCCTCGGGAAGGCAAGGGGATTCGCTCCGACCCGATGAATTTCACGGAGGAGGAGATGCGAGACAGGCAGCCTGAATGGGAGCCACACCAACTGGCCACGCTGGATTCCACCCAGATCGAGGCCCTGGTCCGGGGTGAGCACGGCGACCCCTTCGCCGTGCTCGGCCCCCACGTTCTTCCCGAGGAGGAAGGATCCGGGGTGGTCATCCGGGCGTTCCGTCCCGGTGCGGCCACGATGACGGTCGTGCCCCTGGGGCTCGGCCTGCAGGACCAGCCCATGGCGAGGATCCATCCGGAAGGCGTCTTCGAGGCCGTCTTTCCCGGCCGGCGGGAGGCCTTTCCGTACCGCCTGCGATGGAGGGATGGAGAGGGCCACGAGTCCGAGGCGGAGGATGTGTACAGGTTCGGGTCCCGCCTCAGCGACTACGACCTATACCTGATGGGCGAGGGCCGCCACTATCGGGAGTATGAGAAGCTGGGGGCGCATCTCACGGAGATGGACGGCGTCTCCGGCGTTTCCTTCGGTGTCTGGGCCCCCAACGCCCGCCGGGTCAGCGTCGTGGGCGATTTCAACGGCTGGGACGGCCGGGTGCACCCGATGCGGCTGCACCCGGGCAACGGCATCTGGGAAATCTTCATCCCGGGGTTGGGCGAAGGGGCCCTGTACAAGTTCGAGATCCTGCCGTGCGGGGGCGGGCCACCCGTGCTCAAGGCCGACCCGTACGCTTTCGCCTTCGAGTTGCCCCCCCGGACCGCCTCCGTGGTGACCGACCTGGCGTACGAGTGGGGGGATGAGGTTTGGATGACAGAACGGGGGAAGAAGCAGGCCGTGGACGCGCCCATCGCCATCTACGAGGTCCACCTGGGATCCTGGATGCGCCCTGTAGAGCAAGGAGACCGATTCCTGACGTACCGCGAGCTCGCCGATCGGCTGGCCGTGTACGTGAAGGCGATGGGCTACACCCACGTGGAGCTGCTCCCCATCACGGAGCACCCGTTCTACGGCTCCTGGGGCTATCAGACCCTCGGCTACTTTGCCCCCACCTGCCGCTACGGGAGCCCCCAGGAATTCATGTGCTTCGTGGACACGCTGCACCAGCACGGGATCGGCGTCATCCTGGACTGGGTTCCAGCACACTTCCCCCAGGACGCTTACGGCCTGGTCTATTTCGACGGCACCCACCTGTACGAGCACGAGGATCCCCGCCTGCGGGAGCACCCCGACTGGGGGACGCGCATCTTCAACTACGGCCGGAACGAGGTGGCCAACTTCCTTCTCGCCAGCGCCTTCTTCTGGCTGGACAAGTACCACATCGACGGGTTGCGGGTGGACGCCGTGGCCTCCATGCTGTACCTCGACTATGGCCGCCGCGACGGTGACTGGCGCCCCAACCAGTACGGGGGAAGAGAGAATCTGGACGCCATCGTCTTTCTCAAGCGCTTCAACGAAGCCGTCTACCGCGAGTACCCAGGTGCGATAACCATCGCCGAGGAATCCACGGCCTGGCCCATGGTCTCGCGGCCGACCTACGTGGGGGGGCTGGGCTTCGGCTTCAAGTGGAACATGGGCTGGATGCACGACACGTTGACCTACATGAGCAAGGATCCCATCCATCGGAAGTACCACCACAACAACTTGACCTTCGGCCTGCTCTACACCTGGCACGAGAACTTCATCCTGCCCCTGTCCCATGACGAGGTTGTGTACGGGAAGGGCTCGCTCCATCGCAAGATGCCGGGGGACGACTGGCAGAAATTCGCGAACCTGCGGTTGTACTATGCCTTCATGTACGGCCACCCCGGCAAGAAGCTCCTCTTCATGGGGGGCGAGTTCGGCCAGACGAACGAGTGGTACCACGAAGTCAGCCTGGACTGGCACCTCTTGGAGATGGGCCCGTACCATCGGGGGCTCCAGCGGTTGGTGCAGGACCTGAATACCCTGTACCGGAACGAGCCGGCCCTGCATGAGGTGGACTTCGAGCCTGTGGGGTTCCAGTGGATCGATT
>CAZXXV010000330.1:0-5403 GCA_964644725.1 uncultured bacterium | reverse complement strand
GCCCGCCGGAGCTGGCCGACATCGGCGAACCGCTTGAGCAGGTGGACAGCGATGAACGTCTTCCCCGCCCCGGTGGCAAGGGACAGGAGGGCGCGTTTCTCCCCCCGAGCCAGCTTCTCCAGGACGGCGCGGATCGCGGCATCCTGGTAGTAGCGGCGCGTCGCCTCGCCCCCGGTATAGCGTGCGAGCAAGGGCTTGGCCAAAGGCGCGTCCAGGGTAAAGCCCATGCGCTGCTCGTACCGGGAACGCAACTCGGCGGGCGTCGGTATTTGGGCCAGCGGGCGCGGGGGGCTTGTCATGCCGGTGGAGCGGTCGTACTCGACGAAGAGATGGCCGTTGCTGGACAAGACGAAGGGTACGTTGAGCCGCTTACAGGTAGCGTAGAGTTTGGCTTGCTCCAACCCATGGGCAGGGGGGAGGCGTTCGGCCTTCGCCTCGATGAGGGCAACCGCGACCGGCTGCGTCTCCGGGTTCACCTTGACACGCAGGACGTAATCCACCCGTCCTTTAGCGCGCCGCCGGGGGAACCCGTCAATGATGTCAACTGTTGCGGCGGTCTCTTCGCGGCGGACGAGGTCTTCCGTCCAGCCGCGCGCATGGATGGCGGGATCGATGAGTTTGGCTCGCGTATCCGATTCGCTCAGAGGCATCGCTGCGTTCTGAAGGCTCCTTGGGCCGGATCGCTATCCGAACGTACGAATACGAGGACTCGGGATTGGCATCCGCCCCCACGACTGCACACTTCAGCTCTTAAAAGGAGAATACGGGCCAGCGCCGCCCGATTGAACGCGGAAGATGGTGGGCGAGCCCTCTCGCAAGGTGGAATGATACAAGAGAACTCGCCCGAGAGGCTATCGAAAGCGCCACAGCCTGTCAACGAGAAACCGGCCTCAGTATTGGCCGAGGAAAAAACGTACCGGACACCGCTTAGGAAGCAAGTGCCTGATTCTGCAGGGGCGGGATTTCAATTCTTGGCCGTCCCCCGGGAATTATGGGTCGGGGCACGGCGACTCGAAGGACCGGCCAGAGGAGACCCCCGTCCGCAGATAGCCCTGCACGACGCAGCCTCGCAGCGCATTGCCTTCAAAGAATTGAAGGACCCTTCTCGATAAATCAAGGAGTTAGCCCCGAATTGGTGTCCGGTACCTATTACTACGAAGCCGCGGAGACCGATGTCTTTCACCTTGCCTTCGCCTTGGCTGCGGAATACTCGCTTCATGGAGCGGCTCCTTTCAGTGTGGGGTTGACGGTTGTGTGGCAACAGCCACTTCACCACACGGGAGCCGCTTCGTCAATTTTCAACTAAGAGTAGCACACGGTCGGCTGGAGAGGGGAAGAGGGCTATTCCGGCGCACGGATAACGCTGCCTGTGCGCCCAGACAACTGGCCTCCCAGCAGCATAGTCCGAATGTCGGTGTTTCACCGGTCAGTCTGGCGGGCCGCTTTGCACAATTGTGGTGCCGGGGGAGCGGCACCCACAATGTGCGCACTCGCGGGACTGGGAAGCCGTGATGCGTTGGAGGGAGGAACTTCCGTTGAGTCGCTGATCCAAATCGGGGGGGCGATTTGCTTTGCAGGCAAACAGGGGCCTCGAATTTCGGTTGAGGGTCAGTGGCTAATCCCATTGAGCGAGGCAGGACATCGGACCAGATTCCATGAGGGTTGGTGCCGCGGGTGGGCAGTGCCCGTCAGGGCACCACGCGGCAGCCCTCTTTGCCATCACGACACGGACGGCCAGCATCCGGAAGCCCGAGGACACGCTGACGCAGCAGGCGCCGGCGAGGATCGCCTGGGGGGATTCCGGACAAATGTCCGCCATCACTGAGGACTCTCTCTTTACCTTGTCTTCTGCGAGGTCTGCAAGCATAATGACCATGCAGGCATGTCCCTGCGGGTAGTCCGTGCGCCTGAGAATCCACCTGCACCGCACTGATGCTTCTCGCATGTGCGCCGGGTGCGCGGCGACGACTGCACTCGTCTCGAGGGATTCTCTGCATCGTGGATATTTGGTTCCTTATCACCCACTGGGGCTACGCGGCCCTCTTCCTGTTCGTCGTCCTCGGGAATGTGGGGATCCCCGTGCCCGAGACCTGTGTCCTCTGGGTCGCGGGGTTTCAAGTCTGGCAGCGCCGCTTCTCGCTCCCGGCCGTCCTGGGCGTCGGGATCGTCGCCGCGGTCGTGGGCGACAACTGCGGCTATTGAATCGGTCGGATCCGAGCAGCCCACACTGGTGTGAGCCCTCTGGACCGCCGCGAGGAGAGACCGTGAAACTTAGCTGCATACCGGTATCCTTGTTCAAGGAAATCATCGGGGGCTCCATGAGCATCCGGGAATGGGCCCAACTGGGGAAAGAGGTGGGGTTGGATGCCATCGATGTGAGCATCCTGTTCATTCCGGACCGGTCCCGGGCGGCGGTGGCAAGGCTACGGAAGACCATTGAGATGACGGGGATGCGGGTGGCCATGGTGGCCAGCTACCCGGATTTCACCCACCCCGATGCGGCACAACGCGCCCGGGAGCTGGCCCTGGCCCAGGAAGTGGTGGACGTCGCGGCCGGGCTGGGGGCAGAACTGGTGCGGGTGACCGCCGGGCAGGCGCATCCGGAGACCGGGCGGCAGGACGGGATCCGCTGGGCGACGGAGGGCTTGAGGCAGCTGACCGATCGCACGCGGAAATCCGGCGTACGGCTGGTCTATGAGAATCATGGAAAGCCCGGCGCATGGACGTATACCGATTTCTCGCAACCCCCGGACATCTTTCTGGCCATCGTCAAGGCCACGACCGACGTCGGGCTGGGTCTCAACTTCGACACGGCGAATGCGACCGCCTTCAGCCGGGATCCGCTCGGCCTCCTGGAGCAGTGTATCGACCGGGTGGTCAGCGTCCATGCGGCCGATACGGCGGTTCACGGCGAGCTGAAGCCGGTGCTGCTCGGGACGGGCGTGACGCCCCTGGAGGCGATCTTCCGGCGGCTGGTTCAGGCCGGCTGGGACAACTGGATCTGTATCGAGGAGGCGTCTTTCCAAGGACGGGACGGGGTCGCAAAGGCGGCGCATGTTGTCCGGCAGCTCTGGGACCGGAGCCAAAAGGCAGCAGGCCGATAGGCGCCGGAGGGCACGGGGTTCGTTCGGCGCTTCTTGGAAGGGGAGCGAGGAGCGATCGCCACGACGCTCGGTTAGGAAGCGCTCCGGGGTATTCAGGGTTCTGTGGCGGGCGGAGGAGTCTGGGGCGCGGCGCCGATTCCGGCGCCGCGCGACCGGGGATACCTTGCACGGACGCTTGATCAAGGGCCGCGCGCATGGGAGGGTTGACGCGCCTACGCTTCGGACCAGGCCGCTCGGCGGCTAGGCTCTTGTGCACACCCACCACGGGCATCCCGCGTGGGACGCCCGTGGTGAGATGCGGTTTGAGGGGAGACAGAGCGCTGACTGCGCCTTCTTCGCTACCATCGGCGCCTCGCCTTGCTTGGCCTGTACTGCGCAAAAACAATCGCCGTTCTCACGCCGCCGAGCGCTCCAGCCTATATTCGTGGTGCAGGCCACCGAGAACCGGTCGCGCCACGATGCGGGCGTGGGACAGGAGCCGATGCCCGGTCGGCACTGGCAGGCCCAGAGGCGGATCCGTTCGCCCAGGGTGTTGACCGGGAAGCGTGGGACACGCAACAGGACTTCAACCAAGCCTTCCCCATTTTCCGGCTGTTTATAACTTTGGACTGCACGGGCACACAAACCAGGCTGGGAGAAAATCCGAAGTTCTCAGCCCCAATGAGGGAATCCAACGCCGACAAAGGGCTGCCAAGGGCTAGATTTTCAGCCCGCCCCCACGGGACGATATCCAAATCGCGCAAATGGCCGGGAAACAAAGGGGTGTCCCCAGCGGGATTCGAACCCGCGTTATCGGCTTGAAGGGCCGATGTCCTAGGCCGGGCTAGACGATGGGGACTTTAGGATTCTCGGGGGGTGGTGCGGCCAAGGCCCCAAGTCCGGAGCCATTGGTAGCGGGGACCTTATAGCACAGGAGCGGCTTGGTGCCAAGCCCGTCTCGTCGATCCAAAAGCGATTGAACCGCCAAGACGCCAAGCGCGCCATGGATCCCTCATATTCAGAATCTGACGGAAAGAGAAACTGACAGGCGGACCGGAGGATTCCTGTGGGGGAATCTGGTCCGGCCTGTTCAAAGCCGGCGAGGACCTTGTGGTCCTGGGAATCCCGGAAGGAAACTGTTCGGGATTCCTTCTGGCCGGGAGCTTTCGGTTGCTGAGTGTGAGGCAGTGGAGTAGAGTATTCACGAGGCGCTCGAGTCTCTTGTGGATGCGCAGGTTCCAGATGACTGAGGAGGTCGGCCATGATTGCGATCAAGACGATCCTGCTGCCTACCGATGGGTCAAAGTGTTCGGCCAAGGCAATGGCCTACGCCCTGTCCTTTGCAAAGCAATATGGCGGCCGCGTTGTGGCCCTGCACGTGATTGACCAGCGCTGGGAAGAGCAGACGCGGATCGTGTTTGCCGAGGTGGGGCAGGACCTGACCCAGAAGATCCGGAACGGCTACGAGGAGGAGGCCCGGCGGATCCTGCAGGAGGTCACCGACGCCGCCGGCAAAGTCGGCGTGTCGGTAGAAACCAGGGTCGTGACCGGCATCCCGTCCGAGGACATCGTCCGCGTGGCCCAGGAGCTACCCGCGGACCTCATCATCATGGGAACACACGGCCGGGCCGGCATGTCGCACCTCTTGCTGGGGAGTGTGGCGGAGAAGGTGGTCCGCAGGGCCCCGTGCCCGGTCCTGACTGTCCGAAAGGAAGAGCACGATTTCGTCACCCCTTGATCCTCCGGGGCGCGATGCCTCCGGGTAGCCCGGATGCCCTCTCCTTCTGTTTCCTGCCCACCGTCCAGCGACGAGGGGGTCAAAGGACCTCCACCCGCACTGCGTCTCCCCGGATCTCCACACAGTAGCAGTGAATCCCCCATCGGCGGATGATCCAGTGAGTCTCCGGTTCTGAGCTCGAACGCCAAACTTGGCCAGGGCAGGTGAGGATGGCCTCCTCCGCGGTTCCCCGGTCCAGCGGAATCCCCCGATTGGGACAACTGTTCTTGACGGCATGGAAGGTTCCGCGATCGTTGAAGAGGACGATCTCGCGGCCCTGCAGCGGGATCACCTTGGATTGACCTGGCAGTATCTCGTGGATCGTGGCTACCCGGAAGAGTTATGACATCGGTTGGCGGTTCCTCTCCATGACAGTCGGCTGGCTGTGCGGGCGGTTCTTTAAGCGACTACCAGGGGATTGCCAATAGGCGGTAAGGCTACCTAGGCTGTCCTCTTTGGGCCTCCGGGACATTTTGAGGGATTAGCCACAAGTCGAAAATTCGTGCAGGGGCGCACATTTTGGTTGACGAACGGGAAGGTAAA
>CAZXXV010000329.1:1977-5438 GCA_964644725.1 uncultured bacterium | reverse complement strand
TAGGGAATGCGCACGGGCTTACTCTCTCTGGGCTATCGCCACTGGGCTTGCCACTCCCGTCACCATTACCCATGCACCCTGGCATCCCTCGGCAGCTTGCTTTTGCCCATCTTCACGCCTCCCAGTTTTCGATGGTTACGCGAAGGTCGGCGAAGTCCCTAGCATTCCGGGTCACCACCACGGCCCCAAGGGCAATTGCCTGGGCTGCAATCAAGAGGTCGCCGTCATCATCGTGCGGTCGCCCCTGCCGCCGACAATCGGCCCACAGGTGAGCCGCTCGATCCCACACCGCATCAGATACGGTCACCCATGGGAGCACATTCTTGAAGTTCTCGTCAAGTTGCCGAAGCTGGCTCGTCGCTCCCATATGGAGAAGTCCCCGCTTTACCTCGTAGTAGACAACCGCGCTCAGATAAACAGGTTCACCACGCTCCAGCGCAGTGCGGTACCGGCCCACGACCTGTGGGGTGCGCTTCAGGAGCTGCGTCAGCGCGTTCGTATCCAAAAGGTACGGCATGTCTAAGCCGCTGATGCCTTGCGAATCCTTAGCGGATGCTCCTCGATGACCTTCTCAAGCTCCACCCATTGCCCCGGGGCCAGGTCATCAGGTTGTGCCAATAAGCTGCTGAGGGCTTCCAGGGCTGGACGATTCGGATTGCCCCGCCCGGTTTCCTCAGTTTGTAGTGTCACGATGACCTTTACGGGTCCGTCCTTGCAGGGAAGTGGCTGCTTCAGGCGTATCAGTTGATTGCCTTCAAGCGTTCCCTCTACCTCATAGCGACCAACCATTCTCGTCACCCCCCTGGACAAGATCTAGCCGACCACGCGGACACCCTGTCCTCTCCTTCCCGCTTCCATGCGGCCAGATAGCGGTCCAGCACCTCGCTTCAGGCGCTTGATCCACCCTGCCTTCTGGAGCCGGGTCAGGGCCAGCCACAGGGCGGCGTCCTCGGCGAGATACTTCCGGGCATCCTCTGTCGTAAAAACTTGCTTCCCAGCGGCGCTGAGGCTTCTTACCAAGTCGAGGGGCCGGCCTTGAGATCTGGATTTCATGCTATCCATTGCAACGCTCCTTGCATAATTGGCAAGGAACATTGCATAAAATACAATAGTCGTCAACCAGAAAGCCAGACCGCCAGGCCGGTGAGGAGCATGAACACCGGTGTCACAGCATCTCCGTTAGGCGGCGTGTGACGTACCGGCCCTCATCCTCCGTGAGACCGTAGCACCGGAATAGCACCGCATCAATGGCGTCTTGAATAGGCTGACTCTCCGGGGCCAGACGTGATCGCTCAGAGCGGTTCTTGAGAATGCGTCTGGCTTCTTGAGACGCGAGCCGTGAAACGGGGAGCAAGAGGCGGCTCACTCATAGCCGGCCTCGGCGAGGTCGTCCTCGGCGAGGCCGAAGTGGTGGCCGATCTCGTGCATCAGGGTGATGCGGATCTCTTTCCGGATCTCGCGCCGGTCGCGGGCGACCGCCTCGATGGGCCGCCGATAGATGAGAATCCGGTCCGGAAGTATATTGCCATACCAGCTCCCCCTCTCGCTCTGGGGGATCCCGTGATAGAGGCCGAGGAGCGTACCGCCCGGCTCGATCCCCGCCAGTTCCAGATCCTCATCGGTTGGCTCGTCTTCTACCACCACCTCGACGTTTTCCAGCCGCGTGAGGAACTTCGGCGGCAGCGATTCCATCGCCTGACTAACTAACTTTTCGAATTCGGTCCGGCTCAGGCGCATCCTTTTCTCCTCACGCCTTCCGCCTCCCGTCCTGCGCTCACTCGTACCACATGCGGCGCCGTTGCCAGCCCCAGGGAACGGTCCGTCGCTTGAACAGCCCGATGAGGAGCATCCCCACGGCGAACCCGCCGACGTGGGCGAACCACGCGACCCCGCCTCCCGAGAAGTTGAATGTCAGCAACCCATTGAAGAGCTGCACAACAATCCAGAACCCCAGGACGATCACTGCTGGGATCTCCACAAGCTGGGTGAAGAATCCTAGCGGGATCAAGGTGAGGACCCTGGCGTGCGGAAACAACAACAGGTAGGCCCCGAGCACCCCCGAGATGGCCCCGCTGGCTCCGACCATCGGGATGCGCGAGGCCGGACTGACGAAGATCTGCACAAAGGCCGCCCCCAAACCGCACAGGAGATAGAAGATGGCGAACCGAATCTTGCCCATCGAGTCTTCCACGTTGTTTCCGAAGATCCACAGGTAGAGCATGTTGCCCGCGAAGTGAAAGAAACCGGCGTGGACGAACATGGAGGTGAAGAGCGTCACCTCCAGCGAAAAGGCACGGCCCACAATCTCGCACTCTCCCGTCAGGCCGCAAGGGATCAGGCCATAGTAGAGAATGAACCGTTGGCTCGCCCAGGGGCCAAGCAGGAACTCCTTCAGGTACACGTAGGCATTGGCCCCGATGATGATCAGGGTGAGGACAGGCGCGCGGCGGGTGGGGAGGTTATCCCTGAGCGGAATCATGCGGGTATCGCGTGGCCTCGGAGCCCGCCCTCACTGGCCCTGCGGCGGCTCGGCAGCTTCCGCTCGTCCGAAGTAGAGGTAGCGATCCAAGGCCTTGTTGAACTGCGTCCACCCCGGACGCTGTGGATCGGGGTGGCTCTGGGCAAAGCTGAGGAACGAATTGACCTTGCCGTCCAGATCCTCCGCGTAATGGAGGACCAGGGCCTCCAGGGTCTTGGGCCGCCTGGGCGACCCCCATTCCAGCTCGCCGTGATGGCTCAGGATACAGTGCAGCAGCCGCTGAGCCACGTCCTCGGGGAAGTCGGGGATGGTCCGGATCCGCTCCTCCACCAGGAGCGCCCCCAGCGTGATGTGGCCCAGGAGACGTCCGGCATCGGTGTAGTCGAAGACCCGATCCCAGGTGAGTTCTCGCACCTTCCCCACGTCGTGCAGCATCGCCGCCGCCAGGAGAAGGTCGCCGTCCGCGACCGGATAGTAATCAGCCAACAGACGGCACAGCCCCACGACCGACACCGTGTGTTCCAGGAGCCCTCCCAGGACGGCGTGATGGATGCTCTTCGCGGCCGGGGCCGCGGAAAAGGCGGCCGCGAAGGCCTCGTCCGCCAGGAGGTCGCGGAGCAGCCGCGTGAGGTGCGGCTCCCTCATGCCATCCACCGCTTCCCGCAGGCGGGCGAGCAGCACCGCGGGATCCTGCGCGCTCCGGGGGAGGTAGTCCTCCAGAACGATCTCCTCGGGCGTGGCCTTGCGCAGACGCGTGATGGTGAGCTGGCGTTCCCGCTGGTAGCTGCCCAGGAGGCCCTGCACCTTCACGATGTCACCCTCGGTCAGCTCCTTGCTCGCCTCCTCCACGCCCTCCCACATCACGGCCGCCACCTCGCCCGTGCGATCCCCCAAGACCAGGGAGAGGTACGGCTCGCCGCTCCGCCGCTGGCGGACCTGGATCTGTTTGGCCAGGAAGAACGATGTGACGGCCTCGCCTTCG
>CAZXXV010000329.1:0-1877 GCA_964644725.1 uncultured bacterium | reverse complement strand
GTCTTGGGGAGGTGCGGCACGACGGTGATCGTCCGCGGGACCTTGTAGTTGGCCAGCCGCTGGCGGCACCACTGGATCAGCTCCTGTGGGTCGGCCTGCTGTCCGTCCCTGAGAACGACCAGGGCCTTGGGGGTCTCGCCCCGGACCGGATCCGGGACCCCGATCACTGCGGCCTCCGTCACGGCCGGGTGACTCGCCAGTGCGAGCTCCACCTCCCGCGGGTAGACATTCAGGCCGCCCACCAGGATCAGGTCCGTCTTGCGATCCACGATGTAGTAGTAGCCGTCCGCGTCCACCCGTCCCAGATCGCCGGTGTGATACCAGCCGTCGCGCAGGGCCTCGGCCGTCTCTTTCGGGCGGCCGAGGTACCCCTTCATCACGTTGGGACCACGGGCCACGATCTCTCCAATCTCGCCCACTGGCACTGGCGCCCCTGCCTCGTCCACAACCCGCAGTTGCACCTGGGGTATTGCGGGGCCCACCGAACCGATCTTCCGCACCCCCAAAGGTGGATTCACCGTCAGCACCGGCGAGCACTCCGTCGGACCGTACCCTTCGTAGATGGGCACGCCGTACTTCGCCTCGAACGCCTCCAGGACGGGGGGCGGGAGAGGCGCACCCCCCGAAATGCACAGTCGCCACGCCGAGAGGTCCAGGGCTGGTCGGGGAACGCCGGCGAGGACCGCGTACGTGGTGGGGACCCCGGCGAAGAAGGTCACCCGATGTTCTGCGATGGCCTTGAGGGCGAGATCCGGGCCAAAGCGCGGCTCGACCACGATGGTGGCGCCCAGGCTGAGGGGCTCCAGGAACAGGACGGTGGCGGCGAAAGCGTGGAACATGGGCAGGACGCACAGGAAGACATCCACCTCGGTGACGTGGAGGATCTCGCGGAAGCTCTGGATGTTGCTCAGGAGGTTCCGGTGGGTGAGCATGGCCCCCTTCGAGTGCCCGGTCGTCCCCGATGTGTACAAACAGGCAGCGACATCCTCCGACGCTGGCGTGGGGAAGACCATCGCCGATGGAAGGTCTCCTGGCGGCGCCCCGGCGACGACATCGCCCTCCGCCACGCTGGACGTCGCCGCGTCCAGGACCAGCGCCGGGACGCGCCGGCCCAGGTCGTGCTGGGCCGCCTGCAGGAGGGGAAACGTCATTTCAATGCAGACCATGGCCGCCGCCCCAGAATCCTCCAGGATGTATCGAATCTCCGCAGGCTTCAGGAGGGGGTTCAGGGGAACGACCGTGGCGCCGGCCGACAGGATGCCGAAGTACCCGACGCCGAATTCCGGCGCGTTCGGCAGCATGAGGACGACCCGGTCGCCTTGCCGGACACCCAGCGCACGCAGGATCGCCCCGACCCTCCGGGCCGTCTCCTGGAGCCCGCTGTAGGACAGGCGGCGGTCTCGAAACACGAGCGCCGGCCGATGGGGAAAGCGGCCGGCGCTAACGCAAAGCATGTCCAGCAGCGTCATGGCATCTCCATGGGCACAGGGAGCGCCAGTCACCGAGAGGGCCGCAGGGCCCCTGGTCGCAGCCGGAGTATAGCAAAGAGGGCGCGACACATCCAATCCCATTTCGACGCTGATGGACTGACCCTGCCGGGCCGGCAGAACGGAGGCCTTGACGGAGACGGCGCAGGAGCGAGTGCGGCGAGAGGGAGGAGGGCCGAGGGGGCCACAGGTGGTCCGCGGCCGCCGAGGCCTCAGGCGTCTGGCAGGTTCTCGATCTTGCTGATGAATGCCTCCACCAGGTCGGGATCGAATTGGCTCCCCGAGTGCCTGCGCAGCTCGGCGAACGCTTCCACGCGCCCGGGGCCGCGCCGGTAGCTCCGATCCGAGGTCATGGCCTCGAAGGAATCGGCGATGAAGATGATCCGGGTC
>CAZXXV010000328.1:0-5503 GCA_964644725.1 uncultured bacterium | reverse complement strand
GCAAGGGCGGCTCGATGCACATCGCCGACATCGCCCTCGGGCACATGGGGGCCAACGCCATCGTGGGGGCGAACATCCCCATCTCCCTCGGGGGCGGCTTCGCCATGAAGTACCTGAAGACCGGCAAGGCCAGTGTGGCCTTTTTCGGAGACGGGGCCCTCAACCAGGGGGTGCTTTACGAATCGCTGAATATGGCCGCCCTCTGGAAACTCCCCGTCCTGTTCGCGGTGGTCAACAACCAGTACGGCATGGGAACGCGCATCGACCGGGCCTCGGCCTCCCTGCGGTTCGTGGAGCGGGCGGAGACCTTCGGTGTCCGGGGCGCGGAGGTGGACGGCATGGACGCGGAGGCCGTGTGGCAGGCGGCTCGGGAGCTGCTTGGCCACAGCCGGGAGGGCCGCGGCCCCACATTTCTGCTGGCCGACTGCTACCGCTTCTACGGCCACGGGCGCAAGGACCCCAGCCCCTACCGCACCAAGGACGAAGAGGAGTCCTGGCGGCGGCGCGACCCTCTGGAGCTGCAGCGGAAACGCCTGCTGGAGGCGGGTCTGCTGAGCGAAGAGGGATTCGTCGCGCTGAGCGCGGAGGTGAGCCGGGAGATGGACCAAGCGGTGGCCTGGGCCGCCCAGGGGAGCATGCCCGAGCCGGCGGACCTCTTCCGGCACGTGTACTCGGACTGACGGGGAGGAAGGCCATGGCTCAATTGATGTACCGTGAGGCCCTCCGCGCCGCGCTGGCCGAAGAGATGCGCCGGGACGCCCGGGTGTTCGTGATCGGCGAGGAGGTTGGGCGCTACGGGGGGGCCTACGCGGTCACCAAGGGCTTGCTCGAAGAGTTCGGCCCCGAGCGGGTTGTCGACACCCCCATCAGCGAGGCTTCGACCGTCGGGCTGGGCGTGGGGGCCGCCGTGATGGGCCTGCGCCCGGTGGTTGAACTCATGTACGTGGATTTCATCGGCCTGGCCGGCGACCAGATCGCCAACCAGATGGCCAAGCTGCGCTACATGACTGGGGGGCAGGTCAAGGTCCCCATGGTCCTGCGCACCCAGGGCGGCACCGGGCGCTCGGCGGGCGCCCAGCATTCCCAAAGCCTGGAATCCTGGCTCGTGCACATCCCCGGGCTGCGGGTGGCCATGCCTGCCACCCCTGCCGACGCCAAGGGCCTGCTGAAGAGCGCCATCCGCGACGACGACCCGGTCGTCTTCATCGAGCACAAGGCCCTCTATGCGCTCAAGGGTGATGTCCCCGAAGGAGAGCACCTGGTGCCTCTGGGCCAGGCCCGGGTGGTCCGTGAGGGCGACGCGCTGACCATCGTGGCCTACTCCCGCATGGTGCACTTCGCCCTGGAGGCCGCCGAGGCTCTGGGCAAGGAGGGGGTGCAGGCGGAGATCATCGATCTGCGCACCCTCAACCCGCTGGACCTGGGCACAGTGCTGGCCTCGGTCCGCAAGACGCATCGGGCCATGGTGGTGAGCGAAGCGCACCGCACGGCGGGGTATTCGGCCGAGCTGGCCGCCCGCATCACGGAGGAGTCCTTCGAGGAGCTGGAGGCCCCGGTGGTCCGGATCGCGGCCAAGGACGTCCCGGTCCCCGCCACACATCTGGAGAAGCTCTCGATTCCCAGCCCCGAGGAAATCGCGGCCGAGGCCCGCGCGCTGATTCCCAGGAGGAAGCGATGATTCATCCAGTCAAGGTCCCGCAGCTGACGGAGACCATGGAGGAAGGGACGATCGTGAAGTGGCTCAAGGCGGCGGGCGAGCGGGTGGATAAGATGGAAGTCCTCTACCAGATCGAGACGGACAAGGCGACCATGGACGTGGAGTCGGTGGACGGGGGCTTCCTCTGCCAGATCCTTGCTCCGGAAGGCCAGCTGGTGCGCGTGGGCCAGGAGATCGCCCGCATCGCGGACACCAAGGGGGAGTGCGGCTAAGAGGTGGACTGCACCAGGCGCCGGGAGGCTTCTTTCAGGCTCTCGTAGGTCTCCGTGTACTGTCCGACCAGTTGCGCGTAGCGGGCGTGGGCTTGTGGTACCGGCTCCACCACCGTGCGCACGCGCACCATGGCCGAGGCCGCGGCGGCGAGCTCCGGATGGAGCCCGGCGGCTACTGCGGCCGCGATCGCGCTGCCCAGGGTAACGGCCTGCTGCTCCTCGGGAATGGTGATGGGCATGCCGCTCACGTCCGCATGGATCTGCATCCATAGCGGACTCTGGGTGGCCCCGCCGCAGGCGATGATCCGCTCGATGCGCACCCCCTCTTCCTTCATTTTTCGCAGGATCACCTCGGTGCCCAGGGCCACCCCCTCGAGGATGGCGCGGTAAACGTGGGCCGGCCCGTGGCCGAGGGTCAGGCCGCGGATCACGCCCCGGCTCCAGGGGTCGGTCCAGGGCGTGCGGTTGCCCTGCCAGTGCTCGAGCACGATCAGGCCCTCGGAGCCCGGAGGGAGCTCCGCGGCCCTGCCGTTGAGCTCGTCGTACACGGAGCGTCCCGAGCGGGCAGCCGCCTCCGCGATCTCGGCGCCCACGAAGTTCGAGGTGAACCAGCGCACTACCGAGCCGGTGGAGACCTGCCCTCCCTCGATCACCTGCAGCCCGGGCAGCAGCGCGTCCGGGAAGCTGCCGAACAGCCCGCGGGCGTGGATCTCCCGCTCGGTGATTCCGATGAGCAGGTGCGAGGAGCCGGTGATCAGGGCGATCGTGCCCGGCTTGAGGGCGTTGATGCCGATCACCCCGATATAGGCGTCGGCACCTCCCCCGGCCACGGGGATGCCCGCCGTGAGCCCGGTGAGCCGGGCCATCTCCGCGGTCAGGCCGCCGACCACCTCCCCGATTCTCACGATCCGCTCGGGGATCTTGCCGAAGGCGTCTTCCAGGCCCATCTTGCGGTACAGTGTCACGGGCAGGCCGCCTTCGGTGACGTTGTAGAACCAGCGGATCGTGGCGGTGTCGATGTTCACGGTGCGCTCGCCGGTCAGCCGCCAGGCCAGCCAATCGGTCAGCTCGAAGACGGTGCCGGCCGAGGCGTACACCTCCGGCTCGTTGCGCTTCACCCAGGCCAGCTTGCATGGGAACCATTCCGGCGAAACGTTGCCGTGGCCCACGTAGCGCAGGGCCGGATCGCCGGAGGCCGCCACCTCGGCGGCTTCCTGCGTGGCCCGGATGTCCATCCAGATCACTGCGTTGCGCAGCGGCTGCCCCTTCGAGTCCAGGAAGATCACGGTGCAGCTGGTGCCGTCCACGCCGACGCCCCGGATCTCCTCGGGAGCCACCCGGCTGGCCGCGACGGCCTTGCAGATGGAGTCCTGCAGCGCCTCATCCCAGCCTCGGGGGCTCTGCTCGGCCCAACCGGGGTGCGGATGGTCGGTATGGATCTCGCTCACGCCGAAGCCGAGGCATTTGCCCGCGGGGTCGAACACTCCGACCCGGAAGCTCTCGGTGCCTGCGTCGATTCCCAGGACGTAGCCGGACATGCCGCCGTCCTAGACAGTTTCGCCGTTCACGGCGTTCTCCCGCTGCGCGACCGCGCGCCTGATGGCGCGCCGCTGGGAGTAGAGACGACGGAAGTGGTGGAAGACCATGACGGCAAGCAGGAGCAGCCCCCACATGAACTTCTTGAAGAAGGGCGAGAAGTCGAGGAAGTTCAGGCCGCTTTGCAGCACTTGCAGGATAAAGATCCCGAGGGTCAAACCGAGGGCCGTGCCGAACCCGCCCACCGGGTCCGTGCCCCCGAGGATGGCGATGAGCACCGAGATGAGCAGATATTCGGAGCCGTAGCCCGGGCGGATCGAGTTGACCCCGGAAATCACGATGATCGAGGCCGCCCCAGCGAGCAGACCGGCAACCATGTAGGTGCGCATCAGCACCGCCTCGTTGTTCACGCCCGAAAAGCGGGAAACCAGGGGGTTGGAGCCGTACATGAGCATGTAGAAACCCTGCCGGGTCCGGGTGAGAAGCAACCCGACCAGGAGCGCTACGACGATGAAGATGATGAACTGAGTCGGGATACCCCCGATGTCCCCGTTGCCGATGAACAGGAACGCGTCCGGGAAACCCCCGATGCCGTGCCCCTTGGTTACGCCGATCGCGATTCCGAGGAACAGGCCCTGGGTGCCCAGGGTGGCGATGATGGCCGGCACGCGTACGTAGGCGATGAGCGCGCCATTGAGCAGCCCGCACGCCGCCGAGACGGCCAGGGCGGCCAGGATGCCGAGCAGGATCACCACGCCGGCCGGCAGAGGTATGGATAGGTACTGGGAAAGGATCAGGGCGGAAGCGACACCCGAAAGACTCATGACCGAGGTTACGGACAGGTCAATGCCGCCGGTGATCATGGCCAGCATGTTGGCCAGGGACAGCAGCCCGTATTCGGGGAACTGCCTCCCCATGGAGGAGAAGTTGCGCGCGGTCAGGAAATGTCCGGGGAGGAGCAGGGATATGACCGCGGTAATGACGATCAGGATGGCCAGGAGCGTCAGGTTGGTCGAAAGTTTGGTGTTCATTCTTTGGCCAGCACCAGCGACCGCCGGGCGCGGATCCTCTTCTGGATGTGGATGACGCTCACGCCGAGCACGATGATCAGGCCGACGAAGAACTGCTGCCAGAACGAAGAAAGCCCCAGCATCACCAGGTTCTTTTCCAGTATCGAGATCATGATCACCCCGAGGATGGTGCCGGTGAGGGACCCCGTCCCCCCCATGATGCTCGCGCCGCCCAGGATGACTGCTGCGATGACGTGAAGAAGCTCCGTGTCGATGATGTAGGTGGGTACGCTGTAGCTGATGAGGGATACGTGGATGATGCCCATGATGCTGGCCAGGAAGCCCACATAGCAGTAGATGAAGAACTGGACCCCCGTGAGGTTGTAACCGGACCTCTTGACCGCCTCCAGGTTGCCGCCCATGGCGCGGATGACCCGGCCGAGCACGGTGAAACGAAGGATGATCCAGGTGGCCAAAAGTACGCCCACGACGATGAGGAAAAACACGGAAAGCCCGTAGTGGGTGCCGTCCGCCCGCGGGAGGGAGAGGATCTCGGCCAGACCGAAGGCCTTGAAGCAGTTCGGCAGCTCGCCCACCATGATCGCCTTGGTGCCGACGAACTCCAGCATGGCGCCATGAAAGACGTTCATGGTTCCCAGGGTCACGATCAGGGTGGGGATGCGGAATACGGAGATGAAGAAGGCGTTCACGGCCCCGCAGGCGATGCCGATGCCGATGGCGATGGCGAAGGCCAGGGCCAGGTTGTCGATCCCCAGCGCGAGGATCGCGTTCACCGAAATGTACTGGGCCACGATGGCCACCGCCGGGAAGGAGATATCGATCCCCCCCGAGAGCAGTACCACGAAGAAGCCGACGGCCAGGACCGTCATACCCGAGCTGGAGCGGATCATGTCGAACATGTTCTCGATCGTAAGGAAGGCCGGGTTGACGATAGTGATGACCGCGGAAAAAACCAGGATGACCAGCAAAAGGTAGAACTCGTTGCGCTTCAGTATTGTGGTTCTCAT
>CAZXXV010000327.1:0-5533 GCA_964644725.1 uncultured bacterium | reverse complement strand
TTCTTCCGCTTCCCCACGGCTCACATTGCTGTAGCAAGTCTGTCGATGCCCTGCCTAACTGGTCGGATTTGAAATAATTCCTATAGCGCCGGGCCGCCGTCACCAATACGCAATGGTTCCTTCCCAGCGATCCCTGATCAGACGACGGTCCGTCTTTCCGGCTTTCCCCACGCCGTCACTTTCCTCTTGACGCACTTTCCAGGTTTGGGCTACGATGCGACGGGATTTTGTAACCGGTTTCAAGACCTCGCGGCCTCGGTCGGGGTTCCCACCACGATCTCAGGGCAGCGCATGGCCCGGCCCGACCGCATCGGAAATCTGGCGCAAGCCCCTGTTCCCATGGAGGGAGGGGCCGATCCCCGGACCTGGGCAAGGTCCCGCATCATGGTTCTCGAGTCGCAGCTGTAGTTACTTCTCCTCACAGAGAAGGGAGGACGACCGTGGCCAGAATGACCAGGATCAGCAGACGAGGGTTTTTGAAGGGCGTGGCGGCCGCGACGGGGGCTGGACTCGCCCCGGCAATCTGGACCCGGAGGGCCCAGGCGCAGACCCGCACGCTCCAGATCTGGCACACCGAGGCCTCGGACATCGCGGTGAAGGCCGTCCAGAAGGTGTGCGACCGGTTCGAACAGCTGCATCCCGGGGTGAAGGCAATCCAACAGGGAATCGGCTGGGAGAGCTTGGGACCCAAGCTCTACACCGCCCTGGCGGCCGGCAGTCCACCCGACATCTCCCAGCTCAATTGCTACCACTTCAGCTCCTTCCACACCAAGGGCTCCATCATTCCCCTGGACGACGTATACACGGCCATCGGGCTGAATGACATCGTGGAGGTGGCGCGGGACATGTCGCTGGTGGACGGCCACCGCTGGGGAATCTCGCACGAGGTGGGCTGCCCGATCATCATGATCCGCAAGGACATCGCGCAGCAGGCCGGGTTCACGGTCCCCGACGACGTCACGCAGCCCATGTTCAAGGGGTGGAAGGAGCAACTGGAGTACCTGAAGGCGGTCACCAAGCCGGACAAGCGGCAGTGGGGGATGAGCCTGCCCGGGACGGGCTACTTCCTGCAGGAGCACGTGGGGCGGTGGGTCAGCTCGAACGGGGGCGGCTACTACGACACGAAGTGGAACCCGATCTTCCACACCGAGCCGTTCATCCAGACCCTGGAGTTCGTGAAATCGCTGTCTGACAGCAAGGTGGTGCCGCCAGACTGGTTGAGCCAGTCCTGGCTGGGGATGATCGTGGAGTTCTCCACCGGTATCACCACCATGATCGATCACGGGTACGGGCGGATCGCCGGCTCCATCGAGAAGTACGCGCCGGAGAAGGCCTCCGAACAGTACTTCTACCCGGTGTGGCGCCCGCTCGGCCCGAGCGGCAGCAAGCCCTACACGGACCTGGACGCCGAGCTGTGGGTGGTCTTCAAGCAGTCGAAGAACCAGGACCTCGCCAAGGAGTGGCTGAAGCTCTTCTACACGCGGGACCTCTACCTCAATTACATCCGGCAGTACCCGGTCCACATGTTCCCCATCACCAGGTCGCTGCGAAACGATCCCGAGTACAAGGCCCTCCCGGAGCTGAAGCAGTGGGGCCACTGGATCAAGCAGCAGGAGATCTACATCGACCGGCAGCAGGCGACCCCCGTGGGCGTCTTCTACCCCGGCTCAAACATTCAGATCCAGTTCCTGGCCGAGGTGTTCGACTCGGGGATCATCGCCGACGAGATCGTGGGGATGGTCCAGGGTCGGCGCAACCCGAAGGAGACCGGCCAGCGGATTACGGAGCGTGTGAACGACCTCATCAAGAAGCTGGGCTATCCCGTGCCGGATCCCATCCGGGGCAAAAAGAAGGCGTGATCGCGGTCCGCGCGGTGCGGGCCCGCTAGCGCCGGCGACGCGGCTCCCAGCAGGAGGCACACCGACCTCCCACGGAGCCGCGTCGCGGCTTCCGGGTAACGGGGAAGGGTTCCTATCTTGGCGGCGCTCCCTGGGACGGGGAATGGCGGGAAACGGGCGACGCCCGCGCATGCGCGGCTGGCCCTGCAGGGCTTCCTCCTGGCCGTGCCCACCCTTGTCGTCATCTTTGGCTTCATCTTCTTTCCGGTCGGTTACTCCGTCTGGCTGAGCTTCACGAACAAGCACGCGATCTCCCCCGGTTACGACTACATCGGCCTGGCCAACTACATTGGGCTGAGCCAGGAGCCGGAGTTCTGGTGGAGCCTCTGGCGGGGAACGGTCTTCTCCGTGGGCAGCATCGTCCTCCAGGTCCTCCTCGGCCTCGGCGCCGCGCTCCTGCTGAACCAGTCGTTCACCGGGCGGGGGTTCGTCCGTGGGATCACGCTGTTCCCCTACATGCTGCCGACCATCGTGACGATCCTGTTGTGGAAATGGCTCCTCAGCGCGACCTACGGCCCGGTGAACTACGTCCTGCAAGCGTTGGGCATCATCCACGCGCCCGTGGTCTGGCTGGGGGCCGACTTGCTCATGGCCTCGACCATCTTCGTGGCCGTCTGGCAGTTCTTCCCGTTCGTGGTGATCAGCCTCCTGGCGCGCCTGCAGACCATCGACCTGGAACTGTACGAGGCCGCGGCTATCGACGGCGCCAACCCCTGGCGGCGCTTCCTGCACATCACGCTCCCCGAGCTGCGGCACGTCCTATACGTGGTGGTCCTCCTGCGCACCTTCTTCATGTTCACGAAGTTCGACGTGCCCTGGCTGATGGCCACAGGGGGCGGCCTGCAGCGCCTGGTCGAGAACCTGCCCGTTTACGCCTTCCGGAAGACCTTCGCCACCTTCCAGGCCGGCGAGGGCGCGGCCGTCTCCGTCAGCCTGTTCCTGCTCCTCGTCCTGCTGACCATCCTCTACTTCTGGGTCTTCCGGCGCGAGGGAGAGGCCTAGATGAGCCTGCGACGGCTGTCCTTGACTGGCGCCCTGTACCTGGGCTCGGCGACCCTCCTCGTCTTGTGCGGGATCCCGCTAGCCTGGATGCTGTTTACCTCGCTGAAACCGTCCGGCGACCTCTTCGCGTACCCTCCACGGCTTCTGGGGCACTACACCCTGGCCAACTTCCACACGCTCGTCACGGAGACGTACTTCGTTACGTATCTGAAAAACAGCGTGGTGGTGGCGGGGAGCACCGTCTTCCTGGACATCGTGGTGGCGACGCTGGGCGCCTACAGTCTCACCCGGTACCGGTACCCGGGCAAGGAGTTTCTGGCCAACATGACGCTCTTCACCTACATGTTCGCCCCCATCATGATCATCATCCCCGTTTACATCCTGCTCAAGGAATTCAACCTGACCAACTCCCATCTGGGAATCATCCTGGCCTACACCTCCATCTCCCTGCCCTTCACGCTGTGGCTGCTCCGGGCCTTCTTCCAGTCGTTCCCCATCGAGCTGGAACAGGCGGCCTTCATCGACGGCGCAACCCGGTTCCAGTCGATGGTCTACGTGGTCATCCCCCAGGCGCTGCCCGGAATCATCGCCACCTCGGTCTTCGCCTTTGTGGTCGTCTGGAACGACTACCTGTTCGCGCGGATCCTCCTGGCGGACCCGCTCCTGCAGACCATGCCGGTCGGCCTCCAGAACATCTACGAGTCCACCATTGTCGATTGGGGGCTTCTGATGTCGGGTGCAGTCATCGTGACGATTCCCGCGATCATCTTTTTCCTGATCGTTCAACGGTTCCTGATCCAAGGCTGGGGAATGGGCGCGGTGAAGGGATGAGAAGGGGACGGCAGCCCGCGCGCGGGCCCCGGACCGCGAAGACCCTCCAACCGACAATCGGGGATGTCGCCCGACGCGCCGGCGTCTCGCGGGCGACGGTCTCTCGGGTCCTCAACGAGTATCCCCACGTCCGTCCCCAGGTGCGTGCCGACGTCCAGCGCGCGATCCGCGCGCTGCGATATCGCCCCGACCAGGTGGCCCGCAGCCTGGCCCGCCGCGAGACCCAGACCCTCGGCCTGGTGGTGGCCGACATCACCAACCCGTTCTATGCCGAGACGGCCAGGGCGATCGTGGAGACGGCGAGAGGCCATGGCTACAACGTCATCTTGTGCAACACAGACAACCTGCCCCGCCTCCAGGAGGAGTACGTCGAGGTTCTCCGGCAGCGACGGGTCGATGGGATCATCTTCGGGTCCGTCTTCCTGCGTGACCAGGTGGTGGAAGGGCTCGTGCAGGCCGGCTACCCGTGCGTCATGTACAACCGCCGGCTCCGCTCGGGCTGCGGGAACTACATCGTCCTGGACAACGTTCGGGCCAGCCGTGACCTGACCCGTCACCTCCTTCGGCTGGGCCACCGCCGCATCGGGTTCATCGCGGGCCTCCCGGAAACGTCCACGGCGGCCGATCGCCTCCGGGGATACCGCGAAGCCCTGCGGAGCGCCGGACTCCCCGTGGACCCACACTTCGTCCGGCCCGGGGCCTTCAAAGCCGAGATGGCCCAGCGCGCAGCGCAGGAATTGCTGAAGCTGCGGCGGCGGCCCACCGCCATCGTTGCGGGAAACGATCTCATGGCCCTCGGGGTAATCCACGCGGCAGGGGAGATGGGCCTGAAGGTACCGGAGGATATCGCGGTGGTGGGATTCGACGATATCCAGATCGCTGCGCATCGCGAAATCCAGCTCACCACCATGGCACAGCAAAAGACGGAGATGGGGCGGCTGGTAGCAACCTGGATGCTCGAGATTATCCGGGACCCGCGGCGGTTCGCGCGCCAGCCCGTGCAGCAGATCCTGGCCCCTACATTGGTCGTGCGGCGGACGTGCGGCGCGCTAGCGGCATCGGCTCAAACGGTTCGGTTGAGGCTCTCGCACAGCAGGAAGGCGACATGACACACCACGTAGTGAGCACGGATGTACTGGTCATCGGGGGCGGGGGCATGGCCGGCCGGGCGGCCATCGAGGGCAGCCGATGCGGCGCCCGCGTGGCCATGGTCATGAAGGGCGAGTTCGGCAAGAGCGGGACCAGTGCCGCGAAGGTCGCAGAGGCAGCAGGCTACAACGTCGCCGACGGCTTGGTTGATCCCGAAGACAACCCCGAGGAGCACTACAAGGACATCATCGCCGCCGCGGCCGGGACCTGCGACGAACGGTTAGCCCGGATCGTGGCGGAAGACGCACCCGAAACTCTGCGGGAGCTGGAGCGGATGGGCGTGCCGTTTCACATGGACGGCAATCGCTATCTCGAGGTGGTTGGCTGCTTTGCCTCGCGCCCGCGCATGCACATCATCCCCGGCCACGCCGAGCCCATCGTGGCCGCTCAGCGTCGAGAGATCCTGCGAATGGGCGTCCCGATTCACGAGCACACCATGATCACCTCGCTCCTGGTCCAGGACGGTACCTGCGTGGGGGCGACCGGCCTGAATGCCACGGGGGAGATGATCGTGTTCCAGGCGGGAGCGACCGTGCTGGGCACCGGGGGAGCCGGCAAGCTCTTCCTGCATAATCTCAACCCGCCGGACATCACCGGGGACGGCTATGCGCTGGGATACCGGGCCGGCGCGCAACTGGTCAACATGGAGTTCA
>CAZXXV010000326.1:5135-5557 GCA_964644725.1 uncultured bacterium | reverse complement strand
AGGACCGTGGGGGAGACGCGGTAGGTGGCGCCGTGGGCGCAGTCCACCACGATCTTCAGCCCCCGGAGGCTCAAACGCTTGGGGAAGGTGTTCTTGGCAAACTCGATGTAGCGGCCCACGGCGTCGCTGATCCGGTAGGCCTTCCCGATCTCGCGAGCGCCGGGACGGACGCGGTCAATCGCCCCGCTGACCACCAGGTCCTCGATCCGGGACTCCATCGCGTCGGGCAGTTTCAAGCCGTCCCCCGAGAAGAACTTGATGCCGTTGTCCTCGAAGGGGTTGTGGGAGGCGGAGATCACGACCCCGGCGTCGGCGCGGAGGCTGCGCGTGATGAAGGCGATCCCGGGCGTGGGCAGGGGGCCCACCAGCAGGACGTCCACCCCCATCGACGTGATCCCGGCCGTGAGAGCCGTCTCCAGCAT
>CAZXXV010000326.1:0-5125 GCA_964644725.1 uncultured bacterium | reverse complement strand
TAGCCGGTCAACCGCGTGTCCTTCCCGATCACGATACTCCGCCGGGCACCGGGCGCCTTGAACAGGTAGGCCACGGCCCGGCCCAGCTTGACCACCGTCTCGGGCGTCATGGGCTCTTGATTGGTGATCCCCCGGACCCCATCCGTCCCGAACAAGCGAGTCATCTTCGACCCTCAACAGCGTTCGGCAGTTCGAGTGTTCGGGAGTTCGGTTGTTCCGGGAACGCCCGGGACCCACGGCACCGCGGTGGGTGCCCCGAACGACCGAACGCTCTCAGGACTTCGCCATCCCGATTTCCACAGCCACGATGATCGGGGTGTCGTCCAGCGCACGGACCTGGCGTCCCACCGGCTCCAGCATCGCCCGCGTGGTGAAGGAAGCGGTGTGCCCTTCCAAATTGATCGGGACTGTGTAGACCCGCGTCAGCCGGCGGAGGTCGCTCCTCGGGCCAGCCATCCGGATGCGCGGCGGGCTGGACGTCACCTGCTTCACGACGTATCCCTTGGCGGGCGCGCCCTCGACGCGGGGGCTCACCTCCACCTCGCGCTCCACGACGGCATCCAGAACCACGCGGACCCGGTGGAGGGCCACGTCCACGACATCGATCCCCCGGGGCACCTGGACCATGTCCGGGCGGATGGCAATGACGTTCTCCCCTTCCACGAAGTTCCCCGGCAGACCCTCCAGCACGATCTCGCTAGGCGACAAGGTGGAGACCAGCGTCTTGGGACCGCGCACGCGGACCCCCAGCGTATCGGGTGGCTCGTTCACCATGACCAGGTCGCGGGGCAACCCTTTCATCTCCAACGGGATGTTCATCGTGACCTCGACCTTTTGCTCCCCCACAACCACGGCCCACAGGAAGACCGCCAGGGCAACGGACAGGAGCTTCAGGCCAAGATTCTCCAGGAGCCAGGTCCGCATCCCCACGCCTGTTCGCCCCCTCCCCCGCGTCCCGCTGAGAAACCGGCGGCCACCCCCCGGGCGTAAAGCCAGGGATTCCCAAAATGCTCCCGCCGGACCATCAACCGCGCAGCCGGGACCCAGCGCACCGCCCGGGATTCCCGGCGATGTGCGCTGGGTACCCCCGAAGTTCAGCCCCCAGAGGAAACCGCCGGGTTTATCCCGGCGGAGGTTCAACTGCGCAGCGGACAGCCCTTGGGTTGAGCCCAGGGGTCACTTGGCAGCGTCACGAACCGGGGCAACTACCCCGGCCTTCCGCCGGCCAAAGGCCTTGACGGGCGGGCCCAGGAATTCGCTCAACCGTTGCCGCAGGGCGGCCGCATCCAGGTGCCGCACGATCTGGCCACCCGCGACCAGGGAGATGGCTCCCGTCTCCTCCGACACCACGATGGCGATGGCATCGGTCTCCTCGGTGACACCCACGGCCGCGCGATGGCGCGTGCCCAGATCCCCCGGGAGTTCCGGGTTGATGCTCAGGGGCAGGAAGCAGGCCGCGGCCACGATCCGGTCACGGCTGATGACGACCGCCCCATCGTGGAGCGGCGAGTACGGGTAGAAGATGGATTCCAGCAGGCGCCGGGACACCTGGGCGTCCACCACCGTCCCCGAATCGATGCTGTCGCTGAGCCGCGAGTCCCGCTCCACCACGATGATGGCCCCGATCTTCTTGGCCGCCAGGGACGTGACCGCCCGCACCACCTCGTCGATCATGTGGGCCTCCTGGTAGCGCGAGAAGGCCCGAAGGAGGCTTCCCCGTTGTCCCACGCTGGCCAGGGCCCGGCGGAGCTCGGGCTGGAACAGGATGATGATCAGTAGGAACCACACCGCCAGGAGGTTGGAGAGGGCCCAGTTCACGGTCAGGAGGCCGATGCGCAGGGAGACTCGCGAGGCCAGGTACAGGAGGGCCAGGCCGAGGAGCATCTGAAACGCCCGGGTCCCGCGAAGCGCCAGGATGATCTGGTAGATGGCGAACGTCACGATCAGGATATCCAGCGCGTCGATCAAGCGGAACTGATGGAGCAGGTCGAGCATCCCGTTACGCCCCCTGGAGCCTGCAAGATCGGTCGCTCCCTTTCATCTCCCCGCATCGGGCGCCAGAGCCCCCTCTGGGCAAGGCGGGTAATCACTGACAGGTCTCCCCTCGAGCTGGCGAAACAGGGGAGCGTGCGAAAGGCAAGGTGGGACGAGATCAGGGGCGCCGGCCCGGGCGGGCCACGTGACGTCCCAGCCCGCCTGAACCGTCGGGTATGAATCGGGGATCGGTGTACCCCGGGTGGTCGTAACCCCCTGCCCCATTGGTCATCCGGCTCGGTGTCCCGTGACGCCTCGAAATCCCGCGGGCCAGCACCCCGGGGCGCGCGGCAGCGCCAGCGACCGGACGAGGCGGCTACGTGCTTGATTTCATAATTCCGTATCGGGTTTCCCCCGATATGGATCGCCCTTTGCCAAGGGCGTTTCGTGGAGGGTTGGTTGGCACCAAACCTACGCGAACTTATGAAATCAAGTACTACGCCGCAGCCGCGGGCGCCGGGGATCCGGCCCCCTTGACGATCCTGTCGATCTCCGAGCCGTCCAGGACCTCGCGCTCCAGGAGGGCCTCGGCCAGGCTGTGCAGGGTCTCCAGGCGGCGCTGGATGAGCTCCTTGGCCCGCTCGTAGTTTTCCATGACGATGCGGCGGACCTCGCGGTCGATCTCCATCGCGGTCTGCTCGCTGTAATCCTGGTGCTGGGCGATCTCCCGTCCCAGGAAGATCATCTCCTCGCGCTTGCCGAACTGCAAGGGGCCCATCCGCTCACTCATGCCCCACTCGCAGACCATCTTGCGGGCGAGCTCGGTGGCCCGCTCGAGGTCGTTCATGGCCCCCGTGGTGACCTCTTGTGGGCCGAAGACGATCTCCTCGGCGATGCGGCCCCCATACATGATGGCGATGTCGTTGATCAGGTACTCCTTGGAGTAGTTGTGCTTGTCCTCGGTCGGAAGCTGCTGCGTGATGCCCAGGGCCCGGCCCCGCGGAATGATCGTGACCTTGTGGATCGGGTCCGTGCCCGGCAAGAGCTTCGCCACCAACGCGTGGCCGGCCTCGTGATAGGCGGTGACCTTCCGCTCCTTGGCACTGATCACCAGGCTCTTCCGCTCGACCCCCATGAGCACCTTGTCTTTGGCGCTCTCGAAGTCCGACATCTCCACCAGCTTTTTGTTGGCGCGGGCCGCCAGGAGGGCCCCCTCATTCACCAGGTTGGCCAGGTCCGCCCCGGAGAAGCCGGGCGTGCCCCGCGCCAGGACCTGGAGGTCCACGTCCGGGCCCAGAGGAATCTTCTTCGTGTGCACTTTCAGGATGCCCTCGCGGCCCCTCACGTCCGGCCGCGCCACCACCACCTGCCGGTCGAACCGGCCTGGGCGGAGGAGGGCCGGGTCCAGGACATCCGGCCGGTTGGTGGCCGCGATGAGGATGACCCCGTCGTTACTCTCGAACCCGTCCATCTCCACCAGCAACTGGTTCAGGGTCTGCTCGCGCTCGTCGTGGCCGCCGCCCAGCCCCGCGCCCCGGTGGCGCCCCACGGCGTCGATCTCGTCCATGAAGATGATGCAGGGGGCATTCTTCTTCCCCTGCTCGAACAGATCTCGCACCCGGGAGGCGCCCACCCCCACGAACATCTCCACGAAGTCCGAGCCGGAGATGGTGAAGAAGGGCACGTTGGCCTCCCCCGCGATGGCCCGGGCCAGCAGGGTCTTCCCGGTGCCGGGGGGGCCCATGAGCAGGACGCCCTTGGGGATGCGCCCGCCCAGCTTCTGGAATTTCTGGGGGTCCTTGAGGAACTCGATGATCTCCTGCAGCTCTTCCTTGGCCTCGTCCACCCCAGCCACGTCGGCGAAGGTGACCTTGTTCTGCTTGTCGGAGAGGAGGCGCGCCCGGCTCTTCCCGAAGGAGAGGGCCTTGGCCCCGCCGCCCTGCATCTGGCGCATGAAGAAGATCCAGACACCGATGAACAGGAGCATCGGGAGCCAGGAGAAGAGGGCCTGCACGTACCAGGGGTTCCCCTCGGCCGGCCTGGCCGTGATCTTCACCCCCTGCTTGCGCAGGAGGCCGATCATGTCCTTGTCGTCGGGGGTGTAGGTGCGGAAGACGGTGTTGTCGGTCAGTCGCCCAGTGATGTCATTCCCCTTGATGGTGACCTCGCTGACCTCGCCCCGCTCCACCTTGGTCATGAAGTCGCTAAAGATCAGCTCCTTCTGCATGGGCTGGCTCTGGTTGAAGATGTTGAAGACCAGCACCATGATCAGGCCGATCACCATCCAGAGGGCCAGATTTTTGAAGAACGGACTCACCCGAAATCTCCTCCCGCGCGGCCGCAAAGATCGCGACAACACGCACTGTTCTTGTAACACGAAAGTCCGCGAAAGACAACAGGAAACATGGGGGAAACGACGGCGTTTCACGGTCGGCCGGCATCTCTCACGCTCCGGCCGAATGAGCATCGCCGAGGGGAGACGGCGAGAGCCAACGACGGCTCAGAACCTACGCGTTGGGGAGGTTCTCCAGGACGGCAATGTAGGGAAGGTGGCGGTACTGCTGGGCGAAGTCCAGCCCGTAGCCCACGACGAAGGCGTTGGGGATGACGAAGCCACAGTACTCGATGGGCGTCGCCACCTGCCGCCGTTCTGCCTTGTCCAGCAGGGCGCACATGGCGAGGCTCCTGGGCGAGGCAGCACGGAGCAGTTCCCGGAGGTGGGCGCTCGTGTGGCCGGTGTCAATGATGTCCTCCACGATCAGGATGTCCCGGCCCGTGAGCGCCACGTCCGCCGCCTTGGTGAAACGGGGCTCCTCCAGGGGCGAGGTGGCATCCCCGTAGCTCTCCATGGCGACGAAGTCGCTCTGGCACGGGATGCAAAGGGCCCGACAGAGGTCCGCCCAGAAGATAGCCGCGCCCTTCAGGATGCAGATCAGCAGGAGATCCCGGTCCGCGTAGTCCTGGGAGATCACCGTGGCCAGCTCCTGGACGCGAGCCTGGATCTCAGCCGCCGTGATCAGGGTTTTCCCCAGCCAGTATCGCATGATGCACTCCGTGCCAATGGAAGCCAATGGAAAATGTAAAACCGATCCGCCTGGGGCGGAACAACCGGTCAATTCCAGACACGAAGGCGGATGGTCCGCTGGCGGAT
>CAZXXV010000325.1:0-5558 GCA_964644725.1 uncultured bacterium | reverse complement strand
ACCCTCACCCCCGCCCTCTCCCGTTCCAGGGGGAGGGAGGAGAAATGAGTGTGACTGTATTTGCGAAACACACTACTGAGCCTGGATGTCAGGCTTGGCATGCGGGCGACCCGATAATCCACGGCGACGGGAATGGCTGCAATCGAAAAAAGTGTCGCACGACCCGGGCGGACCGTCAAGCCGCGGGGGGCGGGGGCGGGGGAATTTGCGCACCGGTCGCGGCGCCTGGGGAATGGCATACCTCCGCGGCGAATGGGAAGCTAGCCGAGATGCTTCTGGAACCGGAGGGCGGACAGGGTCAGCACGCCGATCCCGAAGAGGAGCAGAATCACTGCCTGCGGCCAGAGCACCTCGAGCCCGATGCCCTTCAGGAAGATGCCGCGGATGATGACCAGGAAGTAGCGGAGAGGGATGAGGTACGTGAGATACTGCACCGGCTCCGGCATGCTGGCGATGGGGAAGATGAAGCCCGAGAGCAGCATGAAGGGCGGGTTCACGAAGAAGCCAAGCATCATGGCCTGCTGCTGGGTCTGGCTCACGGTCGAGATGAGCAGCCCCAGGCCCAGCGTCGTCATGATGAACAGGCCGGACAGGGCCAGGAGCAGGATGAAGCTGCCGGCGATAGGGACGCGGAACCAGAAGAGCCCCGCCAGGACCACGATGAGGATGTCGGCGTAGCCGATGATGACGAACGGGATCGCCTTGCCCAGCATGAGCTGGTAGGGGCGGATCGGGCTGACGATCAACTGCTCGATGGTGCCACGCTCCTTTTCCTTCACGATGGCCGTCGCGGTCATGGTCATGGTCACGATGGTCAGGATCAGGGCGACCACTCCCGGCACCATGAAGTTCACGCTCTTGAGGTCCGGGTTGAACCAGATCCGCACCGTCGAGTCCACGGCGACCGGCAGGGTGCTCTTGGGTCCCAGACGCTCCAGGATGATTCGGGCGGCCTCGGCATTGACGATCTGGGTCACGTATCCCTGAGCTACGTTCGCGGTGTTCGAGTCGCTGCCGTCCAGCAGGAGCTGCACGGTCGCCATCTCCTGCCGGGCCAGCTTGGCAGCGAAACGGGGCGGGATGACGATGCCGACCCGCACGCTTCCGGCATCCATCAAGCCTTTGATCCGCCGCTCGTCGTCGAGGCGATAGCGGATGTCGAAATAGCCCGAGGTCGAGAATCGGTCCGCAAAGGCGCGGCTGGCAGGGGTCCGGTCCAGGTCGCAGACCGCCGTGGCGACATTCTTGATGTCCGAGGAGACGGCGTATCCCAGGATGATCAGCTGCATCACCGGCATGATGAGGAGAATCGGCAGGAGCCGCCGGTCCCGGCGGATCTGGATGAACTCCTTCTTGATCAGGGTCAGGATCCGATTTTCCCGCAATGAAAAATGGAAAACCGACAACCGACAACTGAAAACCGAAAACCAACCAAAAAAACCAGCACGTTCGGTGATTGCGGCTGTATTTCGTTGTCGGTTTTTCATTGTCGGTTTGAGATTCTTCATTCCCCCGAAACGGGGGGTCACTCCAGCCGCTTCTTGAACTTGGCGGAGCTGGCCACCAGCATGAGCACGGCGAACAGGCTCAGAAACACGAGTTCTTTCCAGAGAACTGCCAGGCCCACCCCTTTGAGGAAGATGCCGCGAATGACGACCAGGAAGTAGCGCGCGGGGATCAGATAGGTGATGGCCCGCAATATCGCGGGCATGTTCTCGATAGGATAGAAGAAGCCCGAGAGAAGTAGCGCTGGGAGCATGGTGGCTAGGATGGACAACTGGAAGGCGACCTGGACGCTCTTGGTGGCGGCCGAGATGGACAGGCCGATGCCCAGACCCCCCAATAGGAAAATGGTGGAGGAGACCATCAGCAGGAGGAGGCTCCCCCGCAGGGGAACGCCGAACCAGAGGACCCCGAGCAGCAGGACCAAGACCACATCCACCAGGCCAATGACCACGTAGGGAAGGATCTTGCCGACCATCAACTCGTATGGGCGCAGGGGAGAGGCAATGAGGCCCTCCATGGTTCCCCGCTCCCACTCGCGCGCCACGGTCAAGGAGGTGAGGATGGCGGCCAGCATCATCAGGATCACCGCGGTGAGTCCGGGGACCAGGAAGTTGGAACTCTTGAGTTCCGGGTTATACCACACCCAGGTGCGGAGTTCGATGGGGACGGGGTTCTCGGCCTTCGGCGTGATGAACACCTGCGGCCGCAGGTCGCGCGGGGCGAGTTCCGTGCTCCTGCTGATGGAGGCGATGTTTCCGATGGCGATGCTGGCGGTGTTGGAGTCCGAGCCATCCACCACGAACTGGACGGGGGCCGGGCGACCGGCACCCAATTTCTGACTGAAGTCTTCGGGGATCATCAGCCCGACCCTTGCGTCCCCCCGGTCGATGGCCTGCCGGAGTTCGCGCAGACTCCCCACCCGGACCGTCTCCACGAAGTATTCGGTGCTGGTGAAGCGGCGGACCAGCTCGCGGGCCGGCGGCTGTCCGTCCCGGTCGTAGACCGCCAGGGGCACGCGCTTGACGTCCGAGCTGATGCCGTATCCGTAGAGCAGGAGCATCAGGACCGGCATGACCAGGACGAAACCGAGGGAGCGCGGGTCCCGCCAAATCTCCAGGAATTCCTTGCGCATGATGGGCCAGATGCGGGAACTCACGCGCCCACCTCCCGCGCCACGAGGGAGACGAAGACGTCCTCCAGCGAGGGGACGATGGCCTCGATGCGCTGGGCGGTGATCCCGTATTCCCTGAGGGATGCCTGCAGGGCGGGAATTGCCCCGGGGGAATCCAGGGTCACGTGGAGGCCGGCGCCGAACAAGGCGGCGTCGCACGCTCGGGGATGGGCCTGGAGGACCCCCAGCGCAGGGATGAGGTCGGCAGGCTGGACCGCGACCTCCACCAGGCACCCGTGCAGGCCGATCTTCAGTTGGGAAGGCGGCCCGGCCGCGATGATCCGCCCCTCGTAGATGAAGGCCAGGGCATGGCAGTGCTCCGCCTCGTCCATGTAGTGCGTCGTTACGAAGATGGCCGTCCCGCCCGCCGCCATGGTGCGGATCAGTTCCCAGAACTCCCGCCGAGAGATGGGATCCACCCCCGCCGTCGGTTCGTCCAGGAACAGGACGGAGGGCCGGTGAATGATCGCCGACGCCAACGCCAGGCGCTGTCGCAGGCCCCCTGGCAGATCTTTGGCCAGCACGTTCCGGTATCCGGCTAGGCCGCCCATCGCGAGCACTTCCTCCAGCCGTGTCGAGGCCTCGGCACGGGCCAGGGCGTAGATTCCGGCGAAGAAGTCGAGGTTCTCTTGGACGGTCAGCTCCTCATAGAGGGAGAACCTCTGGGACATGTACCCGATATTCTCCCGCACCTGCTCGGGCTGCTTTGCGACATCGAAGCCCGCAACCATGCCCCTGCCCGAGGTGGGCAAGAGGATCCCGCAAAGCATCCGGATCGTCGTGGACTTGCCGGAGCCGTTGGGGCCGAGAAAGCCGAAGATCTCGCCGCGGCGGACCTGGAAGCTCACCCGGTCCACGGCCACAAAGCGACCGAAGCGCTTGGTGAGGTCCGAAACCTCGACGGCCGGATCACTGTTCATGGGGCATATCCCTGCAACCGGAAATCCGCCGACTATCGGGAACTCAAGAGATCACGCCTTGGGTCAAAACTCCCCTCCCCCCGCCGTGGGGGAGGGCCAGGGTGGGGGGGTCACCTTCGCAACAACGCCTCCCTTATGGCTTCCTTGACCGCCTCAATGTCGGCCAACACTTGATGATTCCAGAACCGCAAGACGCGAAAACCCTGGGCTTCCAACCAGGCCGTACGCACCGAATCCGAGGCGACGAGTTCGGAGTGCTGCCCCCCATCAAGTTCAATAATCAGCTTCTTTTCGGGGCACACAAAATCAACAATGTACCGACCCAGCGATTGCTGCCTGCGAAACTTGTGTCCCTCGATTTGTCGCATGCGGAGATGCTTCCATAGTGCGCGTTCCGCCTCCGTTGGATTGCTCCTCAACGCTCTGGCGTGTGCCTTGCTCATCCCCCCACCCTCGCCCTCCCCCACAAAGAGGGAGGGGAGTTAAGGTGCCTTCGCCCACACGCGGGGGGGGAGTTCCGGTGGCCTCCCCCACAGGTGGGGAGGGAAAAGCGATCGGTCGGAAAATCTCGAAGAGCCGAAAGGGTTCATTGCTCCGACGACGTGCCTCGCGAGCGGCTGCGCAGGAGCGTGACGAAGACATCTTCTAGACTCGGGACGATCGGGCGAAGCTGGATCTCAGGCATTCCCTGCGCCACGAGAGCCGCTCGCAGCCGGGGGACTGCAGCCTCGGCATCTCCGACCAAGATGTGGAGCGTCTCGCCGAATACCTGAGCCTCTTTCACCTCGGGCAGGCGGCGCAGCAGGGCAGAGGCCTCCTCGGGGGCAGGCCCGCGCAGCTCCAGCAAGCTTCCAGGCAACAACTGGCGCAGGCCGGCCGGATTCTCGCAGGCGATCAGGCGGCCATGGTCCATCAGACCCACGCGGTGACAGCGCTCTGCCTCGTCCAGATAAGGCGTGCTGACCAGGAGCGTGAGGCCCTGCTGCAAGAGCTGATAGATCAGGAGCCAGAAATCGCGGCGCGAGACCGGATCCACGCCGATGGTTGGCTCGTCCAGGAAAAGGGCCTCCGGCCGATGGATCAGGGCACAGCAGAGCGCAAGCTTCTGCCGCATACCACCCGACAGATTTTTCGCCAGGCGCTTAGCGAACGGCTCTAGACGGCTGAAAGCCAGTAGCTCTGCCGTCTTCCGATCCCGCTCAGTTCTTGGGATGCTGAAGAGGTCCGCGTAAAATTGGAGATTTTCCAGGGCTGACAGGTCGGCGTACAGGCTGCTGCTCTGCGGGACATAGCCGATGCGCTGGCGCACTGCCTCGGGGTCCTGGGTAACATCCAGCCCGAGCACAATGGCCGAGCCAGAGGTTGCCTGCATGACGCCCGTGAGCAGGCGCATGGTGGTGGTCTTGCCCGCGCCGTCGGGGCCCACCAGGCCGAAGATTTCGCCTCGCGCCACCGACAGCGTGAGACCATCGACGGCCGCCACGTTGCCGAACTTCTTCGTCAGATCTTTGGCCTCGATGGCCGGCGGCATGTTCTCCTCCATCTAGCCGCCTTTCCCCCCCTCACCCCGGCCCTCTCCCCCTTGAGGGGGAGAGGAGGAAGGTGAGGGGGTCGTCACGACGAGTTCCGCGTCGGCGATCATTCCGGCCTTCAGCTTGCGCTGGGCATTGTCGATCGTCACCTTGACGGCATAGACCAGGTTCACCCGTTCTTCCTTGGTCTGGATATTCTTAGGAGTGAACTCGGCCTGATCCGCGATCCAGGTGACCGTTCCCCGGAAAGGCTGTTGCGGAAAACTGTCCACCAGGACGAGCGCGGGCGCGCCCAGCTTCACCTTGCCCACCTCGGTCTCGGTCACGTAGACCTTGATCCACGGGTGATCCAGGTCACCCAGGAGGACCAGCGGCCTGCCGGCGGTCACCACCTCCCCGGCCTCCACCGCCTTGGTGAGAATCGTGGCG
>CAZXXV010000324.1:0-5579 GCA_964644725.1 uncultured bacterium | reverse complement strand
CTCGCCTCTTCCCCCATTCCGCAGTTCACGGTCTCAAGTCCGCAATCCGAATTCCCCCGGCTCCTGCGCTCGTAAGGCTCCTCCTGTTTTCGGTTCCCACCCCGCTGCCTTCTGCCCGTTGCTTGCTGCCAGCTCCCCCCTGCTTTCTGCCATCTGCCTGCTGCCCCCTGCCCTATCCACGTTTGGGCGGAGGAGCCGGAACGATGAGAGCAGTACCGGCCTGCCGGTAGGCGGTGTGCGTGAGTGCGAGCAACTGCCCTGCAGTCCCGCCTCGGTTGGCGCAGTGTCTGGCATACACAAGGGCTCCTTGATTCAGACAGGCAAACTCCGGCAGGGTCACCTTCATCGGGGAAGAGGGGGAAGGTGCAGGCGAGGGAGAATTGAGAAGGGTGGGGCATCCCTGGGCCACGTCAGGATGCGGGCGGACTCGGGGTGCGGCCGCGAAAGTCAATAGCAAATTATCAAAGCCTGACCCCAATTTCGTGATGACCCCAATTTCGTGACCCCAATTTCGATTACAAACGCCAGCCCCTGACCCCCAGTCCCCGTTCTCAAGGGAGGAGCCCTGGACGGAACAAGTGCCAATTCTCCCTTGAGGATCGGCGTTTGTCATCAGCGGTGATGCCTGGGATGCTTGAGTGCGTCTGAATATTGATGCCGTCTGCGCTGGGTTCTGGTTCACCGAAGGAAAAAGGCCAATAGGACTGCCTGACCCCTCTTGCATCCCGCTGTTGCTGTCGGAGATCGCTATCCCTGTTGCCCCGTCGAGTGCGGGCCTTGCATCGCCGGGGCGTTCCTGATATAAGGAGCATCGGGTGCCGGTTCTCCTCGGCGTGCGGGGGAGGCCGGGCCCGGAAATGGTGGGTAGCAAGTGCAGGATGGGATAAGCGCCGATTCTCGTCTGAGGATCGGCGTTTGTCTTTGGTGAGGGGGGCCATAGACAGGAGCGCCATGATTCCCGTTGCTGGACAGATGGTGGTCGTGCGGAACCGCCCCGGCGTTGTGCGGGATGTCGTGGCGTACGGCGGGAACGGCTCGGGTGGGGCGCTTCATCTCGTCGAACTGGAGTACATAGACGGTTGGGAGCACCCGGCGCTGGAGTCGGTGCTCTGGGAACGAGAGGTGGCGCCGCGCATTGTGTCGCGGTTGGCCCTGCCAGCCATCGAGGCGCCCGGGTCGCGGCCGGATGCCCCCGACAGATTCGCGGCATATCTCGATGCAGTGCGCTGGTCCTCCACGGCCCGCCTGGCCGGGGCGCCGGGCCAGGCCCCGTGGTTGTTTTCCCCCTGGCACAGCGCGGTCCAGGTGGAGGATTACCAGCTCTACCCGGTCCTCAAGGCCCTGCTCATGCCGCGGGTGAACTTGCTATTGGCGGACGACGTGGGCCTCGGGAAGACGGTCGAGGCCGGGCTCATCCTCACGGAGTTGATCGCCCGGCGGCGGGTGCGCCGGATCCTGGTCGTCTGCCCGGCCGCCCTGCAGCAGCAGTGGCAGGAGGAGCTGCGGGACAAGTTCGGCCTGGAATGTCTGGTCATGGACCGCGCCGAGGCATTCCGGATCCAGCGTGAGCTGGGGATGGATGCCAACCCGTGGACGGTCACCCCCCGGGCCATCACCTCGATGGACTACCTGCGCCAGCAGGACGTGATCGAGAGCTTCCTGGCCTCGACCCGCCGCCTGGGTCGGCCGGACGGCACGGACCTCGCCTGGGATGTCTTGGTTGTGGACGAGGCCCACAACCTGGCGCCGGCCTCGTTCGGTGATGACTCGCTCCGCACCCGGATGCTGCGAGAGCTGATTCCCCACTTCGAGCACCGGCTCTTCCTGACGGCCACCCCGCACAACGGGTACACGCTCTCCTTCAGCGGCCTCTTGGAGCTCCTGGATCCGGTGCGGTTCTCCCAGACGACGACCTTGACCGACGCGGAGCACCGGCAGATCCAGACGGTCATGGTGCGTCGCTTGAAGTCCGAGCTGAACGCAGGGACCTCGCCGCCCCGGTTCCCTGTCCGGACGGTCGAGAGCATCCCGCTGCGCCTCGCGGTTGAGGAGCGGACTCTCTACGACGCGCTCCGCGCCTACCGCGAGGCGGGGCTCGCGCTCATCGCCGGCCGCCCCCGCCGCGAGCGGAACCTGGGCCGGTTCGTCTTCTCCCTGCTCACCAAGCGCCTCCTCTCGTCGAGCTATGCATTGGCCCGGACCTGGTGGGAGCACGTGGAGGGCTTCACCCTGCCCGAGAAGAGCCTGGAGCTGGCCGACCTGGCCCGGGAGCGGGCCGAAGAGCCCGTGGTCGACGACACTGAAAAGGACTATCGTGAGGCGGATGCCGCCCGTCAGGGTGCCGCGTGGCTGTCCCTCTTCGGCGACCGTCTGACCGGAAACAGGGATGCTGTTGGGGCGGCGCTGTCGCGTCTCGGCTGGACACCCGAGAGGATGCAGGACCCCTTCCGGCCCAAAGCACCCGGACCGCCCGACGCCAAGTGGGAGGCGCTCACGGCCTGGCTCGACCAGCGCTTGCGCGCCGAGGGGCGGCTCCGGAATGACGAGCGCGTGATCCTGTTCACCGAGTACAAGGACACGCTCGCGTACCTCCTCTGGCGCCTTCGTGGGGCCGGCTTCGATCGGCCGGTCCTCCAGGAGCTTTACGGCGGGGCCCCGCTGGAAGAGCGCGAGCTGGTCAAGGCGGCCTTCAACGACCCGGGGAGCCCGCTCCGGATCCTCCTGGCGACCGACGCCGCCTCGGAGGGCCTGAACCTCCAGACCTCCTGCCGGTACGTCATCCATCAGGAGATCCCCTGGAACCCCATGCGCCTGGAGCAGCGGAACGGCCGGGTGGACCGGCACAACCAGGCGCGGGACGTGTTCGTGTTCCATTTCCACACGGACGAGGAGGCCGACCTCCAGTTCCTGTCCCGCGTCGCCCACAAGGTCGAGACCGTGCGGGAGGACCTGGGCAGCGCCGGGCAGGTCATTGACCAGGCCGTGCTGGAGCACTTCACCGGGGGACGACTTGGCCCAGAGGAGCTGGACCTTCGGATCGCCCGGATCCTCCAGGTTTCGCCCGAGCGTCAGGATCTGGGGGCGCGGGATGCCGGGCGGGAGGATGCCTATCGCCAGGCGATGGCGGGGCTCCGGGAGGTCGAGGCCTCCCTTGGCCTTTCGCCAGCCGGCCTGGCCCGCCTCCTCAGGCAGGCCCTGGCGATGGATGGGGGGCAGCTTGTCGAGACCGGGGAGCCGGGCGTCTATCGCATCCAAGCACCGATGTCCTGGAAAGCGCTCGTGGACGACACGCTCCGCATCCGGAAGGGGGATCTCAAGGGCAGCCTGCCCAAGGTGACGTTCGACGCCGCCCGGCTGGAGACGGTGGAGCACGGGCGCCGGGTCTTCCGCCCTCGAAAAGACACCGTGCTCCTGCGGCTCGGGCATCCGGTGATGCGGCGCGCCCTGGGGGCCTTGCGGCGGCGGATGTGGGAGGACGGCGGCCGGGGCGGCCTGACGCGCTGGACGGTCCGGTCGGGCGCGCTTCCGGACGGGGTGCAGGCGGCCGTGTTCGTCCACGTCCTCCTGACGGCCACCAATGCGCTCCGCGAGACGGCCCATGCCGAGGTGATTCCGCTGGGCTTTGCGATCACCGGCGGCGCATTCCGGCCCCTGGACGCGGACCCAGGTCACGAATTGTCTCTTGCGGACGGACACGCACTACCCGAGGGGCGCCTCGCTGGCCTCGTGCCGGAACTCCAATCCTCCTGGCTGGACCAGCGGGAGCGGGTCGAGGAGGCGCTGGTCGCGCTTCAGCGTGGGCGCACCGCCGAGATGGCTGACCGGCTGGCGACCACACTCACGGAGGAAACGGCGCGGGAGCGGGAGAAGTTCGCCGCAAGGAAGAAAGAGCTCCAGAGCCAGCGGCTCCCGAAAGCGATCGAAAAATTGCGCCAGGCAGTGGAGCGGGACGAGAGCCGGCTGATCCAGAGCCCATTCCTGTTCCGGGAGATGCAGGAGGCGGAAGAGAAGCGCCTCCGCGAGCTGCAGTGGGAGGTCCACCGGACCCATCAGGATCAGCTCCTGGCCTACCTCGACCGGGAAGAGGCGCGCATCCTGTCGAAGGTCCTCCCCGCCCGCCACAGGCTGGCCCGGGTGGATGTGCAGCCGGTCGCGGTGGAATGGCGGGTCGCCGAGGGGGGACCGCGATGAGCGCGCAGGGCCGGGACGGGCACGCCTGGTGGGCGGCGCTGCGGCACGGCGGGCTGTTGCTCTCGCCGGTGGTCCTCGACGAGTGGTTGCCCGGCGGCCTGCCCGCGCTGGACGATCGGCGCTACCGGCGCCTTCGGGATCGGTTCACGGCGTTCCAGGCCAAGACGGCCGGAGACGGCGACGGGGCGGCCGTCCACGAGTGGCTGGACGCCCTCCTGGAGGAGTTCCTGGGTCACCCGAAGGAGCGATGGAAAAAGGGAGCCGACATCCCGGAGAAGGTAACGGCCACCAGCGTCACCGGGCAACGGCTCCGGCCGCATCGGGTCTTGCTGGGCGAATCGGGTGCCCCGAGCGTGTTGGTGGCGGTGGACGACTCGCCCCGCGTCGGCATGCATCGCGGCCGGCGAGCGCACGCGCGGTTCGTGGAGCTTCTGCGCCTCACGGGTCATCGGCTGGGTCTGCTCACGAACGGCCGGCAGTTCCGCCTCTGCTATGCCGGGCTGGATCACGATGCCTGGTGCGAGTGGGAGGCCGAGGCGTGGTTCGCGGAGGGGGAGACGCGCAGTCAGCTCCAGGGGCTGATCGCGCTCCTTGGCCCCGACGCCTTCCGCGTCGTCAATGGAACGCCGAGACTCCACGCGGCGGTGGAATCCTCCCGGTCCCGCCAGGGCGAGCTATCCCAGGTCCTCGGCGATCAGGTGCGCCGCGCGGTCGAACTTCTGGTGAACGGGCTCGACGCTGCCGCCCGGAACGATGCCGGATTCCTCGAAACCCTGTATCAGAGCGCATCGGGCGCCCGCCTCTCCGAGAAGGATGCGCTGGCCGCCATCTACCAGGCGACCACGCGCCTCGTGATGCGCCTGGTCGTGACGTTCTTCGCCGAGGCGCGGGACCTCTTGCCTAGAAGCCAGCCGATCTATGACGGGGCGTACGGGGTCGAGGGCCTGTTCGCCCAACTGGAATCGGCCGCCAGGCACGAGGGGCTCCGCGGGCTGGAAGGCCAGCGGGGTGCCTGGCCGCGCATCCTCGGTCTCTTCCGGCTGATCCACGGCGGGTCCCACCACGAGGCGCTCCCCGTTCCCGCCTATGGCGGGACCCTGTTCCGGGCGGGGGACGCTTCGGCCACCGATCCGGTCCTGCGCGCCTTGGCCCTCTTCGAGGACTCGCGAGTGGACCTCTCGGATCGGGCTGTCCTGGAGCTCTTGCGCCTCCTGAAGGTCGGCCGGATCCGCGTGCGGCGGGGGACGGCCAGCGCGTGGGTGGCGGGGCCGGTGGATTTCTCGGATCTCCGGACCGAGTACATCGGCATTATGTATGAGGGGCTACTCGACTACGAGCTGCGGCGCGTCTCGGCCGAATCGCCCATGCTCGTGCTCGGCCTCGGCAAA
>CAZXXV010000323.1:0-5591 GCA_964644725.1 uncultured bacterium | reverse complement strand
GGGTGATGTGATGTCCAGAACCCGGTCCCCCCGGACCAGCCCGACCCGTTTCCCCTTCCCCGGCAAGAAGAACTGTACGAGCTTCATGCCCCCTCCTCTTTTTCACTCACCCTTGGCCAGTTGAACGGTCGGCGGAGTACTCGTCCCATCACTTCCAAACTGAGGTGCCCATCTTGGGCTCGCGTCTCCATCTGCCGGAATCATGCATCGCGGCTGGCGCTGGAGGATTGAGGCAGGAATCTGCTCCGTTACTGGACTGTCTGTGACGCGCCGAAGGGCCAGCAAAAGGTGTCTCGGTTCCTTCTGTGATTGCGGCTCGTTAGGTGCTCCGTGTGACTAGCGCAACTGGAGACCTTCGTTAATGGGCTTGAGCAACGCATTAATTTCCCGCGCGACTTCTTCCGCAGGTCGGGCCTTTCCGTCTCCCACCTCGATCCGGATGTGAAACCGGATGAGGGTGCCTGCCTTTGCCTTGATCTCCAACAATTTCGGCACGATGTCCCCCAGATCCTGCACCTGCGCCGGCCCCAGCTCGCCTGCCGCCACGAGGATCGTCCTGAGGCCAACATCCGACACTCCCCTTCCGCCGATCTCCACGCGGTCCGCCCCGGTCGCAACCTTGAATTTCGCGAACTGCGCGGATGGGAAGTCGGACGGCCAGGCCTGCGACCCCTCCGCCACTTCGAGGAAACGTGCCTGGAGGGCACCGCCGACGACGTCCCGTACGGTTTTCCAGGGGAGTGTCTTCCCCATCTTCACGGACAGGGCCGTCGCGATGGAGAGGGCCGACGCAACACCGTCCTTCCAGGCGTTCGGGAGGTTTTCCGGCAGGATCTCGGCCGGGGCGATGACGGGCGGCGGGGCGCTCAGTCGGGCGCTTGGATTCAGCACGCCTGGCGGTATCGGCTCCCCCAGAATGCTGGCCGGACCGGATAGCAACCAGAGACTTCCTCCCTCGACGGCGGCGCTGATCGCCTTCTCCACCACGGCGTACCCCGCCTTCGGAATGGGCATCGGTTCCTGGCATCCTTGCCGCTCGATCTGGACCACCGTTGACCCATTGAAGTAGTCAGCCACCGCCTGCACGGTGATCTCTGCTACGGCCCATAACCCCGGTAGTCTCCCGGGGACCAAGAGGGCCGGCCCCAACTCTCCCAGCTCCGCCCCCTGGGGAAGCACCAATTCAAGCGCAGGGTCGTTCAAGGCGTTCTCGTCTGGCCTGGACACCCACCAGGTCCGGGATGTTCCGTCCGGGCGGACGAGCCGCAGGACAAAGGTGCCCTGCTCACACCCAGCGGCCAGGGTGTCCAGGATCGCGCTAGCCTTCAGCATCTTCGGCAGGTGAGGAAGCTGGGCAAACGCTCCTGCGAGGTCCTTGACCCGTCGTGATGTCTCACCAGAACGCCACAGGTTGTAGGGTCCGTCGGGCAGGAGCGCCTCGGCGGTAACAGCCGTATCCTTAACACGGGAACGCTTGTCGCCTTTTATCGTAATAAAGTGCGACTCATCGTTGATGGTGATCTTGAACGCCTGGACCTCGTCCTTTTCCGAGACGGTCACTACGATGCAATACGCCTGCTTGATCGCCTCGGGAATCCGCCCTTTGGCCTTGTCGATGTTGATCTGGAGCGTCTGGGCTCTGGCAGGGTCAACGTTCCCGTCTTTCTGCTGCTTCTTGATGTCCTCCCGGACGATCTCCCAGGCAAGGTAGTCGCCCACCCTCGCCATCGCGAACTCGAGCCCGTCACGAGACGGGACCAGGAGCAGGACCGCGTTTCGATACACGCGGGGCTTGTCCGGACCCGTGGTCTCGTTTAGGAAACGCACAGTTTCGGCGCTAGGCTTGCCGGATTCGGAGGCAGCCTGGAGCCCCAGGACGGCGTAATGGAAGGCGCCGTCATCCTCGATGTCCCTCGGTCGGGTCGGGAGCGTGTGAACATGCACTCCCATGGCGGAGGCGTTGGCCGTGAGCGCCTTAACCTTACTGATGTCGTCCAGTAACCGGGCGCGGACCGTGTCCTCAAAGATGTTCTTGGCGGCGACCGCATGCATCTGGGTGAGATTGGGACGGTTGCCGAGTCGCCATGTTCCGGGAAGCTGCCCCTCCGCCACCGCCGCATAGAGATCGTCAAGCCAGTAGCTCGTTTGCGCCCATCGGGCGAGGCCTTTTTCGAGTTCAATTTTATCCGGGCGAGTGGTGCCGAGAAGCCCAACCAGGTCGCGTGTCTGTGCGGTCTGTCCGATCGGTTGCGAATGCAGGAAGGTCGTCACAACCGCCTGCTCAACCTCCCGGTATTTCAGTCCAACCGACTCCACTTGAATCCGCCTGGCCTGGGCGAATTCGCTATCCAGGATGCCGGTCCAGACCTGCTTCTTCCCCTCCCATTCCTCGGTGTCGGCCACGGTCACCATCTCCCGCAACGCCTCTGAGAGTCCCTCCCTCTCCGGCGCGGCCAAGAAGACGGCCGGCCCGACGAGCGGGCTCGTGTCCCACGCCTCGGCCTCGCGGAGCGCCAGCGCGAACGTCCGGAGGACACCGCGAGTCCGCTGGAACCGGGCGAGCTGCGTCCACTTGGAATAGAGCACCTCGGTGAGATCCGGGTGGAACGGGAAACTCCGCAGGAAACGTGCTTCCGCCTCCGCGCCCTGCTTGGCCGTCTGCTCGTCCACGCCCGCGATGCCCTTGAGCGCCGCCACGACGTGCTGCCGGAAGGCCTCGCGATCTTTCAGGGAGTCGGGCGTGAAGAAGCGCCGGCGCAGGAGTTCGGCGACGTCCTCCTTGACCACCGGTTCCACGGCCTCTTCGCGCTGGCGCTGGAAGATGTCGTACAGCTCGGCCTGGATCTCGCGTCCCAGCGTGTCGCTCTTGCGTGGATCGGTGGCCAGCAGCGAGGCGACGAGGCAGCACCGATCCACTTTGACCGCCGCCTGGGTGAGGTACTGAAAGAAGTTGGCTAGACGTGCTCGCGAATCGCGATCCTGGGACACCTTCTCGCGGGCGTACATCAGCACCTCGTCAACCAAGATGAGAACGCCCAGCCCCTCCTTCCCCGGCACTTCCAGCAGCTCCGTGAGAAGGTTCTCCGCCGGCGCGGATTCCCGCTCCTCGGCCTTGCTGCTGGCGTGGAGGATCTTGAGTCCTGCATCGCCCGCAATCTGGTAAGCCAGCACGCTCCACGGCTGCCTGAGCGTTCGCGCCTTGCCATCTGGCGCATAGACCTCCATCCCCTTCTCCACGTCCAGCTTGTCGAAGCAGAGGCCCACCACCCGGCACTTCGGCGGCCTCTGGCCGATGTCCTGGATGAACTCGGCCACGGCCGGGAGGTCGGGCAGTCTCTCCGGGTCGTGGACAAGGTGTCGCAGCGTAATCAAGGTATGGGTCTTGCCGCCGCCGTACGTCAGCTCCAGTTGCCGGACGGCCTTGTCGTTCTTGCCCGCCAGCCGCAGGACGACATCCCGCGCAAGACGCCGAAGGTTGTACGTGGGAAAGGTGAGCGCGAAGAACTCCTCCGGCTTCTCGTACACCGGCCGCTTTCCGCGCTGCATCATGACCTCGTAGAGGTCGGCGGCGAACACGTGGAGCGGTAGATCCCCGGATCGCAGATCCTGGCGGAGCTTCACCGCCTTGTGCCACGGTGTCCAGGCCAGCTTTGGCATCACGGACCCCCTTTGCTCACTTCAGCCAGAGCAGACTCGATAACGAGATGGGGACAATGCGCGGATCGGAGACCGTCACCCCGTCCTCGAGCGTGACGAGCAGCCCGAGCGGGGCGTTGTAAACCGTCTTCTCCAGGAATGCCCGAAGCCCGCGGGTATCGTCATGGGGATCGATCCGTCGACGGTATTTGACTTCCACCGGAATCCGCCGCGTGCCGACCGTCAGGACGAAGTCCACCTCCGGCTCGGTTCCGCGCTGTGGAAAGTGGGCAACGTCCAGATTCGGAATCGAGGCAAGGAAGTACCCCAGCACACTCTCGGCCAAGTGTCCCGCCAGATCGGTCAAGTGCGGGTTGGCGACCAGGCTCTCCGCATCGAGGGGAACAACCTCCTGGAGCCAGGCGGCGCGAAGCGCATGATCGCACAGGCACACCTTCGGCGGCGACTTCTTCCGCTTCAGCCGCAATTCCAGTGGCTGCACCAGCCGAATCAGCAACGTGCCATCGAGGAAGCGAAGGTAGTTGAGAATCCGGTTCCAGCCGATGTTGCCGGCCAGCGCCTGCTGGATCTCCGGCACGAAAACAGCCTGACCGGGGGTTTGCCCTGCGTACCGGCAACACAGCCGGAAGACCTCTTCGAGAAGCTTGTCGTCCCGCTTCTGACCCCGCGGCCCGATCCGCAGATCGTGCTGGATCGCACGCTTGATGACCGTTTCGTTCAAGAGGTCCGCCACCTCTTCCCATGGAACATCCGGCCGGTCATGCGCGATGGGATAGGCCCCGCGCTCCGAGAAGGCCTCGAAGGTGGCGTCCCGGCGCTCCCGAGTCGTGCGTCCGTGTTCGATGGCCTCCATCCAGAACTCCCGTCTGCAGAGATGCTCCAAGCCATTTTCGGGCCAGAAGGGCGGCGAATCCGCCCCCTGCCGCAGGTCGGCGATCTCGCGCAGGAACAGGGGACCGAGGTCCAGCGTGGTGATGCGCCCGGCCAAGCTATCCCGCCCGGACTCGATCCGTAGTGATGAGCTACCCGTGACGAGCACGCGGACCGTGTGGTTGTCTACTAGGTTCTTGATCTGCGGCGCCCACGCATCCAGGTTCTGGACCTCATCGAGGAGGAGGTAGGCCGTGCCGCCCTTCCGAGCCACCTCGTTGAACGTGGCCCGAAGGATCTCGCCCTCATACCAGCGCGCGATGTCCAAAACCGGCTCTCGCAAGCCTCGCAAGGTCGGCAGCTCGTCGAAGGGAACGTACAGGAGGTGCTGGGACGAAACGCCCTCGGCCAACAGGGATTCGATCAACTGCCGAAGCAGGATGGTCTTGCCTACACGCCGCGGCCCTCGGAGGGCGGTGGCCGGCGTCATGCCCTGCGTGATCAGCCGCTTGAGCCGCCCGAAAGGCCACCGCTTGAACGCCGGGACTTCCGTGCCGGGCAGACCACCCCACCAGGGGTTGAGCGAGCGAAGGTTCTCGCTCAGTTCCACGGGCAGCCCCCCGTACAGGAGTTTTTCCTCCACGGAGAGGCGTCGGCTGCTCATGGTGTCTCCCTTCGGGGTCGCATCGCTACCCGCCCGCTACTACTAGCAACTGCCGGTCATTCATTGATCTTCTCTTCCCGCCTTCTCGCCTGAATCGCCCGCCGCGTTGCCAGGATCTCCCGCCGGAGGGTCTCCTCGTCCGGCAAGCTCGTCAGGTACTTCGATGCGAAGACCCGCGTGCGGATGCCGCCCGTTGCGTATTTCACGACGGCATCGTCCTTGTCGGTGCACAGGATGATGCCGACCGGATCGGCTTCATCGGGCAGCTTCAACTGCTCTCTCGCGTAGTTGAGATAGAGGTTCATCTGCCCTGCATCGGCGTGCGTGAACGCCCCGGTCTTGAGGTCAATGACAACCAGGCATCGTAGGCCCCGATGGTAGAACAAGAGGTCGATTCGAT
>CAZXXV010000322.1:0-5591 GCA_964644725.1 uncultured bacterium | reverse complement strand
AGGTCCGGGCGGTGCAACTTGCCATCGAGGAGTTGAAGAAATGAAGGAGAGCGCTCGATACGTAAAGATCGTCGAGTGGTCGGAAGAGGACCAATGCTATGTGGGAAGTTCGCCGGGGTTGATTTACGGGGGGTGCCACGGGGACAACGAAAGGGAAGTCTTCGACGAACTGTGCAGAATCGTGGAAGAAGCGATCGCGCTTTACAAGGTGGACGGAAAGGCGTTGCCTCCTCCCACGTCCGGACGTGATTTTGCCAACAAGATGCAACACGTCGCATGACAACCGACTCGTGTGAATGGAGATATTTCGGTTGCCAGCCTATTACAGCCCGAGAACTTCATGAGGCTGCCTGAGGAGCGCGTGCAACCGGAGGAGGAGTTCCGGCAGGCGGCCGAATATGTCCTGCGAAAGAATGAGGAGTTGTATCGAGGGCTGGCCTCATGAGATATTCACCTTGGGCGAGGCCCGCAAAGCTGGTTTGACGAACGGGCTGAACGAACATGTCAGGCGATGGAGGATGGGGTGAGACCATGCTAACCGGCAAGCGCATCCTGCTGGGGGTGACCGGCAGCATCGCGGCGTACAAGGCGGTGGAGCTCACCCGGGAGCTGGTGAAGCGGGGGGCCGAGGTCCAGGTGGTGATGACCGAGGCGGCCACCCGGTTCGTGGCGCCGCTCACCTTCGAGACGCTGTCGCGGCAGCCGGTGCTCCTGGACATGTTTTCCCTCGCCTACGGCTCGCACATCGGGCACATCGAGGCGACGGCGCGCGCGGATCTGTTCGTCATCGCGCCGGCCACAGCCCACACCATCGCCAAACTCGCCCATGGTCTCGCGGATGATTTCCTGAGCAACATCTATTTGGCGAGTCGCTGTCCGGTCATGCTGGCGCCCGCCATGGACAGCGACATGTATCAGCACGTCGCGGTCCAGGAGAATCTGGCCCGGTTGCGCGACCGGGGCGTCCACATCGCGGGCCCGGCCAGCGGCGAGCTGGCGTCGGGCCTCACGGGGCCCGGCCGTCTCGTCGAGCCGCCGGAGATCGTCGAGGCTATCGAAAAGCTCCTCGCGCCCACTCAGGACTTGGCCGGCGAGGTGGTGCTGGTCACGGCGGGCCCCACGCGGGAACCCTTGGATCCGGTTCGGTACCTCTCGAATCGTTCCTCGGGGAAGATGGGCTATGCCATCGCTGAGGCCGCCGCGGCGCGCGGCGCGCGGGTGATCCTCGTCAGCGGTCCGACGGCCCTCACCCCGCCACCGGGTGTGGACGTGATCCACGTGGAGACGGCCCAGCAAATGTACGACGCGGTCCTGGCGAAGCTGCATGCCGCCACGGTGGTGATCAAGGCGGCCGCGGTGGCGGATTACCGGCCGAAGCAGGTGGCGGGCCGCAAGCTCAAGAAGGACGAGGCGGTCCCCGAGGTGAGGCTGGAACCCACACCGGATATCCTGGCCGAGGTCGGAAAGCGGAAGGAGCGGCGAATCCTGGTCGGCTTCGCGGCCGAGACGGAAGACCTGGTGGCCAATGCCCGGAAGAAACTCCAGCGGAAGAATCTGGACCTGATGGTGGCCAACGATGTCAGCCAGCCCGGCGCGGGCTTTGATAGCGACACCAACGCGGTGAAGATCCTGGACGCTCAGGGAGGCGTGGAGGAGATCCCCCTGCAATCCAAGCGATCGGTAGCCGACAGGGTTCTCGATCGTGTTGTTGGACTCCTGAAGCAGCGAGGCTAGGGAATAGAACCCAGGAGCGGCAGTGGCTAGGGAACCTCGGGCGGAGCTGCGTATGATCGTCGGAGAGGTCCGGGCGTATCTCGAAGCCCAACGGGAACTGGGCCTGGAGTACACGGACGTCAAGTGGCCGGAGTCGCCGGCGCCGGCCCCGCCTCCCACCTTGGGCGAGGTCCGCGAGGAACTGGGGGAGTGCACGCGGTGCAAATTGCACCGCCACCGGACCCAGATCGTCTTCGGCGTCGGCAACCCGAAGGCCCGCCTGGTCTTCGTGGGCGAGGCGCCGGGCGCCGACGAGGACGCGCAGGGAGAGCCGTTCGTGGGCCGGGCCGGGCAACTCCTCACCAAGATTATCCATGCCATGGGGATGCAGCGAGAGGACGTCTACATCTGCAACATCATCAAGTGCCGCCCGCCCAACAACCGGACGCCCGAGAGCGACGAGATCCTGGCCTGCCAGCCATTCCTGCTCAAGCAGCTCCAGGCCATCGGGCCGCAGTTCATCTGCGCCCTGGGCGGGCCGGCGACGCAGACGCTGCTCCAGACCAAGGAGCCCATCTCGCGCCTCCGCGGGAAGTTCTATGACTTCCATGGGATCCCGCTGCTGCCCACCTACCACCCGGCGTTCCTGCTGCGCAACCCCCACGAGAAGAAGACCGTCTGGGAGGACATGAAGCTTCTCCTGCGCGAGATGGAGCCCGCCGGATCCCGGGACACGGCAACTGGGCAACCGGGCAACCAGGCAATCGGGCGTTAGGACGATTCGGAACTCCAAGTCGCCGGATTGCCGGATTGCCAGATTGCCGATGACAGGCGTGCCGAAAGCATGACCAGCACCCAGCCCGCCTACGTTGACGTTGTCTTTCCCACGTCGGTGGAGACGCCCCTGACCTACCGCGTGCCCGAGGAGTGGCGCGGCCTCGCGACCCCGGGGAAGCGGGTCCTGGTTCCCCTCGGCAGTCGCCAGGTGACCGGGTATCTGGTGGGGGCCCGGCAGCGTCCGCCGGTTTCGAGCACAAAGGACCTACGCGAGATCCTGGACGCCGAGCCCCTGCTGGATTCCCACCTCCTCGAACTCACCCGCTGGGCGGCGGAGTACTATCTCTGCCCGTGGGGCGAGGTCATCCGGACCGCACTGCCGCCCGGGATTGACAGCCTCACACGCCAGGTGGTCCGAGTCACCACGGCCGGTGCGGCTGCCATGGATGGGGATGGCTTCCTGCGTCCCGGCGAGCGGGAACTTCTGGCCTTCCTCCAAGTGCGGGGGGAGGCACCCCTCCCGGCACTCGCACGCCGGTGGCGGCGTGCGCGGGCGATGGCACACGGCATGGCGCGGCGCGGGCTGGTAGAACTCCTGGGAGAGGTACGACCGCCGCGCATCCGCCCTCTCACCGTCCCGCATTGCACCCTCGCGCCCGGGGTCGATGTGGAGACCACCCCCCTGCCACCGCGGGCCACCAGGCAGCGGGCCATCCTCCGGGCTCTGGCAGGGGTGCCGGCCGGCTTGCCCAAGTCCGAGGCGGCGGCGGGGAATCCGGCCGCCCTGGCGGCGTTGATCCGCCGGGGCCTGGTGCAGGTGCGCGAGGTGGAGGTCACGCGCGATCCGTTCGCGCGCCCGGAGGGGTTGGAACCATCGGAGTCTCCCCGCGAGGCTACCGCGGCCCAGGCGCAAGCCGTGGCGCTGGTCCAGGCGGCGCTCTCTGAACGGCGATTTCTCCCCGTGCTGCTCCACGGGGTGACGGGCTCCGGCAAGACCGAGGTCTATCTCCAGGCGATCGAGATCGCCCTGGCGCAGGAGCGTCAGGCCCTGGTCCTGGTCCCGGAGATCGCGCTCACGCCGCTCACTGTGCGGCGCTTCCTGGCGCGGTTCGGAGGCCGGGTGGCGGTCCTGCACAGCGGTCTCAAGGGTGGAGAACGCTACGACGCCTGGCGGCGGATCCGGCGCGGGGAGGCGGACATCGTCGTGGGCGCGCGCTCCGCCGTGTTTGCGCCGCTTCCCCGGCTGGGCATCGTGGTGGTGGACGAGGAGCACGATCCGTCCTACAAGCAGGAGGAGGCGCCGCGCTACCATGGGCGGGACGTGGCCATCATGCGGGCCAAGCTGCTCCAGGCGCCTGTGATCCTGGGAACGGCCACGCCCTCGCTGGAGAGCTTCGAACGGGCCCAGGCCGGTCGGTACCAGCTGGTCCGGCTGCCGCAGCGGATCGAGGATAGACCGCTGCCCCGGGTGGAGGTCGTGGACCTGCGCGGCGTTGGGGGTGGCGAGCGGCTGCTCTCGCCGGCGCTCGTCACCGCCTTGCGCGAATGCCTGGCGCGGGGCGAGCAGGCCCTGCTCTTCCTCAATCGCCGGGGATTCTCGACGCTGCTCCTGTGCGAGGAGTGTGGCGCGGCGGCGGGCTGCCCTCATTGCAGCGTCTCGCTCACCTATCACGCGGGTCGCGACCGCCTGCGCTGTCACACTTGTGATTTCGAACGGCGCCCGCCGGAGCGGTGCCCGCAGTGTCAGGGAAGCCGGCTGCGCTATCTCGGCTTCGGGACGCAGCAGCTCGAGGCGGCCGTGCGCGAGCGGTTCCCCCGGGCGCGGGTCGCCCGCATGGACCGGGATGTGGCCCAAAACTGGCGGGCGGCAGCACGGATCCTGGAGAGCCTGGAGCAAGGCGCCATCGACATCCTGGTGGGGACCCAGATGATCGGGAAGGGGCACGACGTCCCCAACGTGACCCTGGTCGGGGTGGTGTCGGCCGACCTGGCGCTGCACCTGCCGGACTTCCGCGCGGGAGAGCGAGCCTTCGCCCTGCTGACGCAGGTGGTGGGGCGTGCCGGGCGGGGCGACCGCCCCGGCCTGGCGGTCATCCAGACGTACAACCCGGAGCACTACATCCTGCGCGCCGTGCAGGCGCAGGACTACGAGGCCCTGTGGGAGGCGGAGAGCCACCTGCGACGCGAGCACGGGCTGCCCCCGTTCGCCCGGGCCATGCTGGCGGTGCTCAGCAGCCCCGAGGCAGCCGCCGTCGAGCGGGCTGCGGGGGAACTCGCTCGCCTGCTCCGCGAGGAGGGGATTCGCGAGAGCGCCATGAGCGGCCCGGCGCCCGCGCCCCTCTACCGGGTCCGGGGACGCCACCGGTGGCATCTGCTGGTGCGGGGTCGAGACGCCGGTCCGCTGCACGCAAGGGTCCGCGAGGCGACGCGCCGCCTGCAAAGGTCTCCGCTGGCGCGGGGGGTTCGCGTGGATCTGGACGTGGACCCGGGCTCCCTCTGCTGACTTCTCGGACCCTCTCCGGCCCCCGATCCGGGAATTCCTTTGACTTCGAGTGCTCGGTTGGTATAGTTGCGTTGATCAGGCCTCACCGGGCGCGGAGGATGCGAAACGCGACCGCCAGAGGCAGAAAGCGTTGTCATGGATAGGGAGGGGCAAGCAGCGGCTGCGACGTCAGGCGCCCCCGGGCCGGCCAACCTCACGGCCGTGGAGGATCTGTTGATCACCCTGCGGAAATCCTCCAAGGACCTGGCCTTCTATCCCCCCGGACATCCCCTGCTGAACCGATCGTTGGAGCGGGCGGCGGAGCAGCTTCACGCCGTGGTGGGCGTCCGAGCCCCGCTGTCGCTCGCCGTGAGCCGGACCGGCTTCACCTTCGAGGGGCAGCCCGTAGGCAAGGAGAACCGGCAGCTCGCCACCATGGCGGCCGAGCTGTTCGTGAGGCGCATCCAGAAGATCTTCTTGGCGCCGGACGTGGGGCCGGAAGAGCTGGCCGGCTTCCTGCGGATGATCACCGGCGACCCGAAGCAGCTCGTCCAGCAGGGGGGACCGGCAAAGGTCCTGGCGGCGCACGGGGTCGGTCGGATTCAGGTGAACGAGTTCG
>CAZXXV010000321.1:0-5591 GCA_964644725.1 uncultured bacterium | reverse complement strand
CATCCAGTCAATTGTCGGGGCGAAGGTATTCCAGTTGAGCCGTGTATTGTTCCAGGCGCCCCAGGTCATGACGGCGATGAAAGGGATGGTCGCGAGGTGCGTGATGAGCCGCAGGAAGCCGGCGGCGCGCTTGCCCATCCGATCCATCAACACGGTCACCCGCATGAGGCCGTCGTCTTTGACCAGCAGGGCAGCCCCCAGGAACACCATCCAGACATAGGTGAACCGGGCGAGCTCTTCCGACCAGACCGAGGAGGTCTGGAGCACGGTCCGCGCGAAGACCTGGAAGAAGGTTATCAGGAACATGAGGAAGAGGATGAGCGCGATGAGTCGTTCGAGCATCCTTTGTATCACGGTCTCATGACTCCATGAATGAGCGAGGACCCCTGTCCCGACCGCGTCCCCTGGCTGGACAGGGGCCCTCCGAGGTCAAGCGTCGCGTCGTGATCTCCGGGCCTACTTGATGGCCAGCACCTTCTCCAGCATGCCGGGCGCCCAGAAGGTCTTATTCAACTCCTGGAGGGCCGGCTGGACGGCCGCCTGGAAGGCGGCCACGTCCGGCTTGATCAGGGTCATACCCTTGGCCTGGAGGTCGCCGAGGAGCTTGTTGTCGAACTCCACAGCCTGCTTGTTGGCGTAATCTGTTGCGTCCTTCCAGGCGGTCAGGATGAGCGTCTGTTGGTCGGCGCTGAGCCGGTCGAACCACTTCTTGGAGATCTGGTACTTGCAGGCGGAGAAGACGTGCTGGGTGGCGATTAGGTACTTTTGGGCCTCGTAGAACTTGTAGGCCCAGATGGACTCCATCGGGTTCTCCTGCGCCTCGGCCACCCCCGTCTTCAGAGCCATGTAGACCTCGGGGAAGGCCACCACCACCGGCAGGGCGCCCAGGGTTTCCCAGATCTTGATCCAGACCTTGTTCTCGGGCAGGCGGATCTTCAGCCCCTTGAGCTCGGCCACGGTCTTGATCGGCTTGTTGGCGGTGAGATAGCGGGCGCCGCGATAGACCACGCCCGCCGTCATGACGCCCCGCTCATTGAGGGAGATGTCGTTGATCTCTTTGCCGACCGGGCCGTTCCAGAACTTCCAGAAGTGGTCCGCGTCCCGCATCACGTAGGGGACCTCGAACACCTGATACTTGGGGAAGAAGATCGACGTGTCTCCGGACCCCATGGCTCCCATCTCCAGGCCGCCGGAGCTCATGGCCTCGAAGACGTCTCGCTCTCCCCCCATGGCCCCGCCCACGTGGATGAGGACCTCCATCTCGCCCTTGCTCCGTTGCTCCACCAGTTCCTTGAACTTCACCTGACCGAAATGCACGGGGGCGTCGGGCCCGTAGGTGGAGCCGATGTTGATCTTGATCTTGGCGGCTGCGGCCGGCATCGCCAGTGCGAGGCTGGCGACCAACGCCACCAACGCGAACATCCAAGCCTTCCGTTTCATAGCCATTCTCCCTTATCTGCTTGAACACCGAACCCCGGGTGAGCTGTGAAGGTTCCTGTCAGGTCCCGCTTTGACTTCCACTGATTCTTTCCCCCGTGTCCCCTGTTTGAGGTTGCTCGCCTGATCGAGCTATCGTTTGAGGGCCACGTGCGAGGGTGCCTTGACCCGCGACGTTTTGTCGGCCCTGTGGAAAGCATCTCGCTAAGACATCTTCAAGGGTGGAGGTCGAGGTTCCAGGGGTAGCAGCGCGTCGAATCGTTTCTTTCTGGAGCGGGTGAAGAGGATGCTTTTGTAGGTGGCCCGGGGAATTCGCGGCGGCTTCCCCGGTTGGAATGGGAGCGATGGTCGTGGGTCGTGGTGGAGAGAGAGGATGGGCCTCCATCGATCCGTGCCGCGATGCGCCGCTTCCCTCACGTCCACCTCACTCGGTGCCCTGGAGCGTCACTGCCATCCCTCGGTCAACGAAACGCAGGGACGGGGTGCCGGCGGTAACAGGCTTTCAGGGAGGAACAGGGTGGCTGAAAGCTAACCAAGCCCTCCTCGATTGTCAAGGGAAGGTTCGGAAAGGATTGCGGGAGCGCTCCAAGGCTCCGTGTTCCCCGGGCTGAGGCAGATCTGGCCCGAGAGGGGGTTTGTTTGGTTCTTGTGTCACCCTAGGTCGCGGGGCGCACATCCGCTTGCAATATGCTGAAAAGAGAGCTAGGAAAGCATCCAGCAAGTATGGGCAGAAGACCTGCCCGTGGAGGGGTCGCGAGAGCCCCGGAGGCGGGCGATCTTGCTGCATTTTCTCACGGTCGGAAAGGAGGATCACCGATGGCGACCGCTGACAATCTGAAGGAGGCCTTTGCCGGGGAGAGCCAAGCCAACCGGAAGTACCTGGCCTTCGCCAAGAAGGCCGAAGCCGAAGGGTACCCTCAGATCGCCAGGCTCTTCCGCGCCGCTGCAGAGGCCGAGACGGTGCACGCCCATGCCCATTTTCGCGTCATGAAAGGGGTGGGGAGCACCATCGAGAATCTCCAGGCTGCCATCGCCGGGGAAGGGTACGAGTATCAGACGATGTACCCCGAATTCCTCAAGGCGGCTGAGGCCGAGAAGAACCAGCCCGCGGTCGTCACCTTCAAGAATGCTCTTGCCGTTGAGGCGACCCACCACAAGCTGTACTCGGATGCCTTGGCGACGCTGAAGGCCGGCAAGGATCTACCGGCGGCCCCGATCTACGTGTGTCCGGTGTGTGGCCACACCGTCATCGGCGGCGCGCCGGACAGGTGTCCTGTGTGCGGCGCACCGAAGGACAAGTTCTTCGAAGTGAAGTAGGAGGCCACGGCTGCGCACTCTCGTCCTCCTCTTCACTTGATTTTCCCGCGGGATTTGCCATTGGTAGGGAAGCAGGAACCGCAAAGGGGGAATCAGTCTCATTGACGGGAGGTCGAACATGAACCTGTCGATGGGCAACAAGAACGTGGTGATCGGGCTCGTGGTGATGATGGTGTACCTGTCCATGACGTTCTGCATCGAGCGGACCGCGGCAGTGCTCGGGTTTCACGACAAGGCGGCGGCCGTGGTCGTGGACACCAAGGGCTCGTCCAACCTGCTGGACCACCAGATCGTTGATATGAAGCGGGGTCCTGTGTACAGGACGGGCGGGATATACTTCACAAATTACTATCCCGCCTCGTATGTCCGGGTGCCGAATTCCTCCCGGGATGCCGGCTACAACATGCGGCTGTATGCCTGGATCTTTGCGCTGTTTGGGATCGTTGTCGGGGTCATCGTGGGATTGCAGACGAAGGCTAGCCAGGGGCTCCGCTCCGCCGCATCATGGTTGGCGGTCGTCGGGGTGGTGCTCTATCCCATCCGAGACGCGGTCTATTTCTGGGGACGCTGGTTAAACCCCAATTTTTCTCCCGGCGTGCCTGGACCGGTGCTTTACCCAATCATGTGGATAGGCGGCACGGCGATGTTCCTGTCGCTGCTCCTCGCGCTCGTCGTGTTCGTGCAGGGCGCACGCCAGACACCGGCTGCGAAGGGGGCGTGAGCGTCAGGAAGAATTCACCCGCATCGAGGGTCCAGGCCTCCAGCAGGCGGGAGGATCTCACCAGTGGATCGGATCGGGAAGGCGTTCATCGAGCAGACGAAGTATCACAACATGGGCAAGCCGGATCAAAGTCGAGGCTTGCCGCAGCCGCCGCTCACGCTGGAGTGGGACCGGACCAGGAAGCCGATCCCATTGGCTGCGCCAAAGGCCATCCGGTTAGGCGGCCTGAGCGTTCGGGAGGCCATCGACCAGCGGCGAACGCTACGCTCGTATTCCCAGGTGCCGCTCAGCCTTGAGGAGCTGTCATACCTCCTCTGGTGCACGCAGGGGGTCCACCAGGTGGTGCCGGGATTCAGGACGATTCGCAGCGTGCCCTCGGCGGGAGCGCGCCACGCCTTCGAGACGTACCTCTGCGTCAACAATGTCTCGGGGCTAACGCCCGGCCTGTACCGATTCCTTGCCCTGGAGCACTCGCTGATCGAAGAGAAGCTGGAACCCGATTTCGCTGATCGGCTGGCCCAGGCGTGCCTGGGGCAAGACAGCGTGAAGACCTGTGCGGTTACGTTCATCTGGACGGCGATCGTCTACCGGATGATGTATCGGTATGGAGAGCGAGGCTACCGGTATCTCTATCTCGATGCGGGCCATGTCTGCCAGAACCTTTACCTGGCCGCAGAGGCGATCGGGTGCGGGGTGTGTGCGATCGGGGCGTTCTCGGACGACGATGTGAACCGGCTGCTCGGCCTGGATGGGGAGAACCGGTTCGCGATCTACCTGGGCACGGTCGGAAAGAAGTAAGGGTGTGCGGGCCTCGCGTCACCCAGCCATGCGGCCGGGTACGCGGCGTCGTCTTTCAAGCCGGACCTGAGTAGAAACCCCTGGGGTTACGCGTTTATTTTGGCAGGGAATCATCGGCAGTCCGAAAGGAAAGACGGCCTGAATCCGAAGGCGTTTTACCGTGGAGACTCTGGATCGCTGGATGAGATCCTTCCATCCCCTTGGTGGCAGCCTGTTCGCAAGCCGATTCTGAAAAAAGCCACTAAAGCCCGCGACGTCCCCTGTGCGTGCCGTCTCCCTCACGAGAGGGCCGCGATTAATGGAATACCGTGTGCTCGGCTCGACGGGGATCCGGGTTTCGGCCATCTGCTTTGGCGCGGGGCCGGTGTCGGGGTGGATGGCCGAGTTGACCCCCGAGGAACAACAGCGGGTGGTACGTCGGGCGTTGGACGTCGGGATCAAGTGGTTCGATACGGCGGCCGGCTACGGAAACGGGCTGTCGGAGGCAAGCCTGGGGACGGCCTTTGCGCGGCTTGGCCTCCCGCCGGATGTGCACCTGGCGACGAAGGTCCGGTACATGCCGGAGCACTTCGCGGACATCCGGCGGCACACCCGTGACTCGTTCGAGGGGAGCTTGCGCCGCCTGCGGGTCAGACAGGTGACGCTCCTCCAGCTTCACAACGCCATCACCAGCCGCCGCGAGGAGGAACCCACCTCCATCACGCCCCAGGATGTCCTGGGGCCCGGCGGGGTCCTCGAGGCGTTCCAAGAGCTTCGGTCTGAGGGGCGCGTCCGGTACCTGGGCCTCACGGGGATCGAGCAGGCGGCGGCCTTGCGTGCGGCCGTCGAGTCAGGGGCCTTCGCCACCCGGGTCTTCGCCGCCGGCGCGCTCGCCGGCAATCCACCCAGCGCCCACACACTGAAGACCCCGTTCTTCCCGCTCGCCCTGTACCAGCGCGATCAGCGGCGTGCCGCCCGTCTCCAGAAGCTCCTCGGTCTGGACCGGAACCTGAAGACGGAGGCGATTCGCTTTGTGCTCAGCCACTCGCACGTCTCCGCTGCCATCATCGGATTCCGGGAACCATGGCAGATCGACGAGGCGGCAGCGTCCCTGGCGACCGGACCACTTCCCGCAGAAGTACTCAAGACGCTCCTCCAGGTAGCGGCGGACGAGGCACATTCGATGGGCGAGAGCGCCGAGCACGGCAGCGAGGATTGACGGACACGACCCCTCGCGGTTGGTCCCGTGTGAGCTGGCTCTTGCGCAAAGGCACCTGCCTCCGTTCCCTTAGTGCTGCCGAACGCAAATACGGTGACACTCATTTCTGCTCCCTCTCCC
>CAZXXV010000320.1:4468-5629 GCA_964644725.1 uncultured bacterium | reverse complement strand
CGGTGACGCCGGCCTCGATGACGGTGAAGGCCGGGATTCTCACGGGCGAGGTCACGGCGATGAAGGTCACGGAGCGGGTCGAGAAGGGCTCCGGCCGCCTCGTCTCTCCGGCGAAACTCACCGGGACGCTCAAGCTGAAGAATAGCTCTACGAATCAGGCCGTCCGCCTGATCACCGGGAAGATCCTGTACATCGATGTCCAGGGGCAGCCCATCAAGCTCGAGGAGGCACGGACCGAGCCGACCATCAAGTTCGCCACGTACGGCGCCGAGACGCTCGACCCCGGGAAGGATGCGACCCAGTCCCTGAACGTGGACTTCCCCGCCGAGGCGCTGAAGGCGAAGAAGCTGAAGGAGATCCGCCTCGAGCTCGCGTACATCCCGTCCCCGTACAAGGAGGAGACGATCAACTTCACCGTGGCGATCGGCAGCCAGTAAGTCGGAGCGGAGTATCTGGGATGACTGGGGGCCCTCGACGGGGGTTCCCAGCCGCCATCGGCACAGCCGGCCCGGGCTGGGCGCCTCCCCCTCGGGGGGCGCCGCGGGGTCCGGACCGAAGGATGAAGGGTCATGACTCTGGAACTGTTTGCGATGTGGGTTCTCGTAGGGCTGATGGCCGGCTGGCTGGCCGGGATCGTCATGAAGAGTGGCGGGTACGGGCTGAGAGGGGACCTCATCCTCGGTCTGGTCGGGAGCATCGTGGGGAGCTGGCTCTTCTGGGCTCTGGGGGTCTCGCCGAACGCGGGGCTGTTCGTGTTGGGCGTCGTCGCGTTCCTCGGGGCAGCCATCGCCATCGTCGCCCAGCGCAAGCTCTGGTACGGGTACGCCTAGGGACGTAACCCTCGCACCTCAGCGGGTCGTTTCCCGGCGGGGAGCGGCGCGGCGGCCGGACCGGTCTGGGGTGTGAGGTATCGGAGGACATGGGAATGCCCACCTACGACTACCAATGCCGCTCCTGTGCGCATCGGTTCGAAGCCTTCCAGAGCATCACGGCGTCTCCGCTCACGCGGTGCCCGCACTGCAGGAAGAAGGTGGACCGCTTGATCAGCGCGGGCGCCGGGTTCCTCTTTAAGGGGTCGGGCTTCTACACCACCGACTATCGCTCCAAATCCTACCAGGAGGCGGCGAAGAAAGACCAGGAGGGGAGCGGCAGGGCACCCCT
>CAZXXV010000320.1:0-4368 GCA_964644725.1 uncultured bacterium | reverse complement strand
AGAAGATGGAGGCCATGACATGGAGAGGATACGTGAGACCGAACGCAGCGGCGGACTCGGCACCGCCGTCATTCCGAGGGAGGCGCGCCCCTTCGAGGGCTTGAGGGAAACCGCGCCTTCTCCCTGCCAGTGGCCCACGATGGCGATCACCGACCTGGCGATGCGCGACGTCGACGCCGCCCTGGCGGCCGATCCCCTCTTCCATCTCTGCCCCGACGGCCACGAGGGCAGGGTGGACGTGCGCTCTTGGTACTTCCAGCCGCTGAATTTGTCCTGCCGCCACTGCGCCGAGGGCGGAGGCGTCTGCGTGGTGGACCCAGAGACCGTGGTCTGCCGCCACCGGATGGCGCGCCGGACCGGACAACCCGTCCCGGAGCGATAGGGCGCGCCATGGACCGGACGCAGAAACCGAGGACCTCCGCGCGGGCATGGCCGGGCCGAAGCGCGTGGATGCGTGAAGCCTGCGACCGAACCGCGGGCCTGCGAGCCCGGCTCCTGACGGGCGATGCGGAGGCCGCGCAGGTCACACGCGGCACGTTCCACCTCCTCTATTGGGAGCACCGGGGCCAACAGATCTTCCCGCTGCGAGACGACCAGAAGAACCCCCGGCGGACCGACCGGTAGCACGCCACGAGGGTGGCGATCTCCATCGAGGAGACGCTGGCATGGACAAGAAGCACATCGCGTCCGTCTGGTACTTTCTCGCCGCCTTCCTGATCCTGACGGCGCTGCAGGACTACGTCTTTGCGCCGCACGTCGAAACCCTCTCCTATGGCGAGTTCAAGACCCTGGTGGAGAAGGGAAAGGTCAGCGACCTGGCGATCGGCGCGAAGTTCATTACGGGGCGCCTGAAGCGGGACGGGCTCGAGGGGCTGCTCCCCAAGGCCCGGATCGAAGCGTTGAGCAAGTCCGGGACGGGCGAGCAGCAGTTCATGACGGTCAAGGTGGACGACCCAACGCTCGTGCAGGATCTCCGGCAGGCCAACGTCAACTTCCGGGGGGAGGTGACGAGCACCTGGCTCCCGACGCTGCTGAGCTGGCTGCTCCCCATGGGGGTCTTCTTCCTCATCTGGCGCTTCGCCCTCAAGAAGATGGGCGGGGCAGGTGGCCTGGGCGGGCTCATGGCCATCGGGAAGAGCAAAGCCAAGGTCTACGTCCAGAAGGACACGGGGGTGACCTTCAGCGACGTCGCCGGCATCGACGAGGCCAAGGCCGAACTGGTCGAAGTCGTCGAGTTCCTGAAGACGCCGGACCGCTTCCAGCGGCTGGGCGGGAAGATCCCGAAAGGGGTCCTGTTGGTCGGCGTCCCCGGGACGGGCAAGACCCTGCTGGCGAAGGCCGTGGCGGGCGAGGCCAAGGTGCCGTTCTTCAGCCTGAGCGGCTCGGACTTCGTCGAGATGTTCGTCGGGGTCGGCGCCGCGCGGGTCCGGGATCTGTTTGCCCAGGCGGTGCAGCATGCGCCGAGCATCATCTTCATCGACGAACTGGATGCCCTGGGCAAGGCCCGGGGCCTGAACCCCTTGGGGGGGCACGACGAGCGGGAGCAGACGCTCAACCAACTCCTCGTGGAAATGGACGGGTTCGAGACCAACAAGGGCGTCATCATCATGGCGGCCACGAACCGGCCGGAGATCCTCGACCCGGCCCTGCTGCGGCCCGGCCGATTCGACCGCCAGGTCCTGGTGGACCGGCCGGACCTGAAGGGGCGCGAGGCCATCCTCCGGGTCCACGCCAAGGGGGTGACGGTGGCCCCGGAGGTCGATCTGGCCACCCTCGCCGCCAAGACGTTCGGCTTCGTGGGCGCGGACCTGGCGAACATCGTGAACGAGGCCGCCCTCCTGGCCGCCCGCCAGGGCAAGGAGGCGGTCGGGATGGCCGACTTCGATGAGGCCATCGACCGGGTGGTCGCCGGGCTGAAGAAGACCCGGGTGATGAGCGCGAAGGAGCGGGAGATCGTGGCCACCCACGAGGCCGGGCACGCGGTGGCGGCGGCGTGCCTGCCCGGGACCGACCCCGTCGCGAAGATCTCGATCGTCTCGCGGGGGATCACGGCATTAGGCTATACGCAGCAGCTCCCGACGGAGGACCGCTACCTGATGACCCAGTCGGAGCTATTCAATCGGCTGTGCGTCCTTTTGGGAGGCCGGACCGCCGAGGAGATCATCTTTGGCGATGTCTCGACCGGCGCCCAGAACGACCTCCAGCGGGCCACCGACCTCGTGCGGCACATGGTGGCCCAGTATGGGATGAGCGAGAAGATCGGCTTGATGACCTTCGACGGAGGCGGACGGATGGGCCTCCTCCCGGGCCTGCCCCCGCCGCGCGAGTATAGTGAAGACACGGCGCGGCTCATCGACGCCGAGGCCAGCCGCATCCTGGTCGAGGCGCACGTGAAGGTCAGCGCCCTCCTCACGGAAAAGAGGAGCCTCGTCGAGCAGCTCGCGCGCCGACTGCTGGAGAAAGAGGTGGTCGAGCGGGATGAGCTGCAAGCCCTGCTTGCAGGCGCGAAGCTGTTCTGAGAGGGCGGTCGGGAGCGCGGGGCGTGAAGCAAGCACGCGGATCGTCGTGGTCGGTCGGTGATGAGAAACGCAACGGTTCTGGACGGACGTCCGGAGAGGAGCAGAGGCGATGGCAACGGGCACGGTCAAGAAGCTGGTCAGGGAGCGAGGCTTTGGGTTCATCCTGGGACACGATGGCGTCGAGCTCTTCTTTCACAGGTCCGCCCTCCAGGGAGAGGGGTTCGACACACTTACGGAAGGGCAAGCCGTCGAGTTCGATGTCGAGAAGGGGGAGAAGGGACCGCGGGCCGCGAACATGAAAGTGAGCCCCCCCAGCGCCTAGGCGGACAAGGGACCCTAGACTTAACGGGGATTGACCTCCGTCTTTCGGCTTTGCGAGGGGTCGGGGGCAATCACCCCGTGGGGTTAGGAAAGCGAGCGAGCATGGACGAGGAAAGAACGAGCTACCCGTACCAGCGCTACACGATCACGACGTTCCAAGACGAGGGCGTGTGGTGGGCCAGGGCCCGCGTGGCGGAGAAGGATGCCGGGGGCGATCGGCCGGTCCTGGGCGGGCCCTGGAAGAGCCGGGTGGGTGCGAAAACCGCCGCGGAAGCGTTCTGCGACGGCAGGAAGGCGGGGTAGTCGCGCGCCCCGGCCACCCTGGCGGCAGCCGCATCCCCCGCGCGTCGCCCCGGGACGCTGACGGCCACCAAGCTCATCCGGGACTTGGAAGAGACCGAAGACCTGCGTGCGCTGTACCGGCAGGCAAGCCGGCTGACTTCGGACGGGATCCTCCGCGGCAAATTGGAGGGGCTGGCCGCGGAGGAGGCGCGCGATTCGCAGACCATCCGCGGGATCCTGGCCAGGATGGATAGTTATGTGACGGATCTTCCGTAGAAGTCGCGTAGGGGGCTCGAGTTGCCATCCACGTCGGGTAGACTGGCGTCAAGGGTGGCCCGATCCATCCGTATCAGTTGCCGAAAGGAGTGACGGACCATGAAGAAGATCAGGCCATTGCAGGACCGTATTCTGGTGAAGCGCCTGGAGGAGAAAGAAACGAAGAAGGGCGGGATCATCATCCCCGACACCGCGAAGGAGAAGCCCCAGGAGGGGCAGGTGATCGCCGTGGGCCCGGGCAAGCTGGACGAACACGGCAAACGGATCCCGATGGAGGTCAAGGCGGGCGACAAGATCCTCTTCGGCAAGTACTCCGGGTCCGAAGTGAAGGTAGCCGACGAGGAGCACCTCATCATGCGCGAGGAGGACGTGCTGGGTATTCTGCAGTAACGCTGCCCCGGTTGGGTGCAAACCCCCAGGCGGGGGCAGGCAAGTTCACCGATCATTCGACACCCCGAGAAGGAGACACGCACAATGGCGGCTAAACAGTTGCTCTACGATGAAGAGGCCCGCCGGGCCATCCGGCACGGCGTGGACAAGCTGGCCAACGCCGTGAAGGTGACCCTGGGCCCCAAGGGACGGAACGTCGTGCTGGATAAGAAGTGGGGCGCCCCCACCATCACCAAGGACGGGGTCACGGTGGCCAAGGAGATCGAACTCGAGGACCGCTTCGAGAACATGGGCGCCCAGATGGTGAGGGAGGTCGCCTCCAAGACCTCCGACGTGGCCGGCGATGGGACCACCACCGCGACGGTGCTGGCCCAGGCCATCTTCCGCGAGGGGATAAAGAACGTGACCGCCGGGGCCAACCCCATGGCCCTGAAGCGGGGCATCGACAAGGCGGTCGAGGCCGTGATCGCGGAGATCAAGAAGCTCTCCAAACCCACCAAGGGCAAGAAGGAGATCTCCCAGGTGGCCAGCATCTCCGCCAACAACGACAAGACGATCGGCGACCTCATCGCCGACGCCA
>CAZXXV010000319.1:0-5645 GCA_964644725.1 uncultured bacterium | reverse complement strand
CATTGACCACGAAGACCAGGCTGGTGCTGTTGAACACCAAACCGATGATCTTGACGTCGGCTCCCGCCTCGGCTGCGCGCAGGGTGATGATGACGTCCCCCGCGCCGATGTCGCCCGACCCGGAGACGATGGTCTGGGTGATGACCCGCTGAGAGGCGAATCGCGTCGTCTTCGCTGGCGCGTACCCTGACATCGTAGGCAGGATGTCCAGCATGGCAGACATGTTGGGGATATGGATGCCCAGGGTGAATCCGACGATCGGAATGTCCAGGACTCGCCCGGCCTGTGCCCATGCAGGGCGGAGCCCCGCTGATTCGAGCAACCCGCCGGCCAGGAGGCCGGCCCCGGCCCCCAGAGTCAAGGTCTTCAGGGCTTCCCGTCGTGATACGAACATTGATTCCTCCTTCTCGCGATCGCGAGCGCAGCGCATGTGCATCTCGACTTGGCCTGGTTTGGATGGGTCCGAACTCGGACTGCCCTCTCTTGACCCATCTCTCTCACGCCAGGGCCGTCCGCTCCTCGTACCAGGGTGCGAGCCACCTTCCCACGAGACGCAGGATCCAGTTGGCGAGGATGCTGACCACCATGAGGGTCAGCAGTAATCCCAGAAGCGGCGCGGTACTCACCAGGAGGCCCGTCTTGTGAATGAGGCCCCCGTACCCCACAATCACGTACATCTCAGCCACGACCATGGCACGGATCGCGTGCACAAGGCTGATCCGGGCCCCCGTGACGAGATAGGGGTAGAGGGCCGGGAGCAGCACCTTGCAGAAGAGCTGGAAGCGCGACGCCGCGAAGGATCGCCCGACGTCGGTGAATCGAGGGTTGATGCCACGGGCCCCGTGATAAGTCGTGAGAACGATGTACCAGGCAGAGGCCATGAACACGATCGCCACCCGGAACTGGAACCCGCTGCCGAAGAGCAGGAGGAACAGCGGGACGAGGGCGGCGACGGAGATCACCACGAACATGCTGACCCACGGGTGGAAGATCACGTCACAGATCCTGGACCGACCCATGGCGACACCCAGCGGCATCCCGATCGCGCAGGCCAGGCCAAATCCCACGAACATCTGCCGCAGGGATGTTGCCAGCTCCGCGAGCATCATCCCCTCGCGGAGGAGCACGACGTACCCGACGAGGACCTTTGATGGCGGGGCCAGCAGGGACTCGCCCATGGCCCGGCCGACCATCTCCCACGCGACCAGGGTCACCAAGATCCCCGACGCCGGAAGCAGGAGGCGTTGCGCCCGATCCATCTCAGTGCCTCACGTGCCAGGGCAAGAGTCGCGCCTCGAGGGCCTTGATCCCCTCCTGGGCTGCCAGGCCCAGCACGGCGAGGATTGCCAGGACCGCCAGCAGCCCCGCGCTGTCGAAGCGGTTGGCCGCGGCCTGCATGTAGGCGCCGAGGTTGACCGCGGCAAGGAACAACTCGGCCGTGATCATGGCGATGACGGCGCGGACCATGCCGATCCGCAGGGCCGTGAACAGGAAGGGCAGGCTGGCGGGGAACAACACCTTCCGGACAATCAGCCATCGTCCCGCCCCCAAGGAGCGGCCGACATCGATCAGGCCCGGTTCGACGTTTCGGGCGCCAGCCGACACGGTGACCAGCATGTCGAACACGCACATGAGGAAGACCAGGGCGGTCCGTGCCGGGAAGAACAGGCCAAACCAGATGATCAGGAAGGGAACGAACGCGATGGTCGGGATTGCGTAGATGGCGTTCACGACCGGATTGAACATCCGGAAGACCGTTTCGTTCCGGCCCATCAGGAAGCCGAGCGGCACCGCTACCGCAACGGCGAGACCGTATCCCAAGAGGGTGTGGCCGGAAGACTGGATCAGGAGGCGTGGGAACTCCAACGAGACGGTCCGTGTGTAGAGGTGGTGCGCGACCGCCGTCGGGGGAGACAGCACGAACTTGGAGAACCGCCCGGCGACCAACTCCCACACAAGGAGCCCGCTCAAGATGGACAGCAGGTAGAGGAATCCGGTCCTGTAACGCCCCATCTCTCTCTTGTCCTTGCCAAAATCATTCTCTCCGCCAGGCTGGGTGGCTTTCAAGGCGGAACCAGGGATTGTACTGTCACCTACACAGCAGAGCGGAATTCCTCCTCCCCCGCCCTCACCGCCGCAGGATCGAGGGCAGCCACAGGCTGAACGGAGGGTAGTAGGTCACCAAAAGCAGGACCACGATGTTGATGGCGATGAAGGGGAGCAGGGCGATGGAGGTGCGCTCCACCGTCACCCTGGCCAGCTTGGCGGCGATGAACAAGGTGTTGCCCACCGGGGGGCTGCAGATGCTGATGGCCAGGTTGACCACCACGATCATGCCGAAGTGGAGCGGGTCCACCCCGAATTGCTTGACCACCGGGAGGAGGATGGGCGTGGTGAGCAAGAGGGCAGGGGCCAACGGCATGGGCCCGCCCAGGATCAGGAGAAAGATGTTGATGAGGATCAGGATCATGACCCGGCTCTGGGTGAGGGAGACGATCCACTGGGAAAAGATGGTCGAGAAGTTCTCCACCGTCAGGGCCCAGCTCAGCGCATCCCCCGCCCCGATGATGAGCATCATGACGGCGGTGATCTCCCCCGTCTTGAGGAGCAGTTTCGGGATGTCCGCCCAGGCCAGGTCCCGGTAGATGAACCGTCCCACGATGAGGGCGTAGACCACGGCGATCACGGCCGCCTCGGTGGGCGTGACGATCCCGGTGAAGATGCTTCCCAGGATGATCACAGGTGTGAGCAGGGCCGGGGTGCAGTCCAGCAGAGTTCGACACAGCTCGCGGAAGCTGATGAGCGGCTCCGTGGGATAGCCGCGCCGAAGCGCGATGATGAAGGCACACAACATCAGGGCCAGGCCCACCAGGATCCCCGGGATCACCCCCGCGATGAAGAGGTCTCCCAGCGAGACCCCCGAGACGAAGGCGTACAGCACCATGGGAATGCTGGGCGGAATGATGACCCCGATGGTCCCCGCCGAGGCGATGACCGCCGACGCGTAGGATCGGTCGTAGCCCTTCTTGATCATGGCCGGGATCATGACGCTCCCCACGGCGGCCGCATCCGCCGCGGCCGACCCCGACACCCCCGCGAAGATCATGGAAGCGAGGACGCTCATCACGGCCAGGCCGCCGGGGAACCAACCCACCACGGCGAAGGCGAACTGGGTGATGCGCTTGCCCATCCCGCCGGCCCCCATGAGTTCCCCCGCCAGGACGAAGAAGGGGAGGGCGAGGAGGGTGAAGGACTCGTTCACGCTCACGATGGACTGGAAGATCACCGTCAGGGAGTATTTCCCTGTCACGAGGTAGAAGAGCAAGGGGGTGAGGCCAATGGCGAATGCGAGCGGGATGGCCGTGACACTCAGCCCCAGGAAGAGCCCCCAGATGATGGCGAAGTTCACGGGTCAGTCCTCCTCGCTCTCGGCCGAGGCCGTCCAGCCCCCCAGGCTCTTCCAGAGGGTCCAGGCTTGCCGCAGGGCGTAGGCCAGCATGAGCGCACCCGCCACGGGGAGCGACAGGTAGGTGAGGCCCACCGGGAGGCGCAGGACGGCCGACTTGTCGCCCATCGTGGCGTGGGTGAGCACCAGGCCCTCTCTGATCATGAACAGGAGGAAGAACAGGATCGCCGCCATCACGTAGTGCCCGATGGCCCGCTGCCCCCGGGGGCCGAAGCAGCGAGGGAAGAACCCGATGGTCATGTGGGCGCGCCGGCGGAGCGCCGCCACGGAGCCCAAGAGGGTCAGCCAGACGAAGAAGAGGCCGGCCAGCTCGTCCGACCAGGCCAGGGAGTAGTTGAACACGTATCGGGACAGGACCCCCGAGAAGACCATCACCACCAGGCCCGTCACGATCGCTCCCACCGCCCAGTCCACGGCGGGGCCCACCCACCGGTCGAGGAGGCGGTCGATGGGGCGGAGTGTGATCGGAGCCGAACCTGTCACCTGTGTCGTTGCAGAGGATTCCGCTGGCATGGGTGCCTCGCGTGTGGGGGCGGGCGATCCCGCCCCCACGCAGGTTCTTCACTTCACTGGGTACTTGGCCTTGACGGCGTCGGCGTCTTTCAGGAGGGCTTGCAGCACCTCCTTCGGAAACTGCTCGCCCGCCTTGTCATAGACCGGGCGGCTGGCCTTGGCAAAGGCGGAGACGTCGGGCTTGATCACGGTCGCCCCCTTGGATTTCATGTCGGCGAGCATGCCGTCGTCCTCGTCCAGCACCGCCTTCCGATGCCAGGTCGCGGCCTCCTGTGCCGCCTTCAGCACGGCGGCCTGATCGGCCGGGGAGAAGGACTGCCAGCGTTTCTCCGTGATGCTGAGGGGGATGGGGGCGTAGATGTGGTTGGTCAGCGCGATGTTCTTCGCCACCTCGTAGAACTTCTGGACGTGGATCGTCGGGATCGGGTTCTCCTGAGCGTCCACCACGCCCTGCTGGAGGGAAATGTAGACTTCATCCATCCCCATGACCGTGGGGTTCGCCCCCAGGGTGGACCAGAGCCACACGTAGACCTGGCTCTTGGCGATCCGGATCTTCATCCCCTTCACATCCTCCGGGACCCGGACCGGCTTCTTCGACGTGAGCTGCCGGAAGCCGGCCTCGAACATGCTCAGGATGCGCATGTTCTTCGCCTGGAGCTTGGCGAACCACTCCCTGACCCACGGGGAGGTGTCGTAGAGCTGCCACCCCTGCTCGTAGCTTTCCACCAGGTAGGGCAGGGCGAGCAGGCCGAGTTCCGGCACCTGGTTCGCGTAGATGGCGATGCCGCTAACGGCGAAATCGATGGCGCCCAGCTTGACCTGCTCCAGCAGCTTGGGGTCGTTCCCCAGGGTCCCGCTGTGGTGTACGTCCACGCTGTAGCGGCCCTGGGTGTAGTCCTTCACCTTGTCGGCGAAGAGCAGGGCCGCCTTGTGCCGGAGCCCGTCCGGCGGATCCGTGTGGCCGAAGCGGAGCGTGGTCCCCGCCTCAGCGAGACCCGCGGCCAGGAGCATCGTCGCCAGCAGCAGGGCATTTGCCATGATTCGTGATCGCATGACGTCCTCCTTGCGCGTGGTGTCACGCGCTGCCTGCCCTCAGTGACTTTTCGACAGGGCCTTCTTGAGACGGCCCCGGACATGTTCCAGGTGAATGGCCATCTCGCGGGCCGCCCGGGCCCGATCGCGATTCTTGATGGCGAGGAAGATCCGCTGGTGGGAAGCGAAGGCGTCCGGCGCGGCGCCCGGCACCTTCAGGGCCATCTCCCGGGTTCGCAGCATCAGGTCCGAGAGGGCGTCGTGGATGAACAGCAGGATCCGGTTGTGCGTGGCCTGGGCGATGGCCCGGTGGAACTCGACGTCGGTGACCCGGAACCGGGCCGGAATGCCCAGGGCGGACTCGTTCGCCGCCAGAGCCGCCTGAAGGCGGGCGAGGTCCTCGAACAGCTTGCGTTTCTGGATCACGGGGAACTCGGCGAGGTTGGGCATGGGCGGGACTCCTTGTGGCATAATGCTAATACCGGTAGCCCAGAGCCGAAGTCAAGAATAAAATCCGCCGGGGACCAAGGCTTCACGTATCCGCAGATTTCGCCCGCCCGACGCGGGTCTTGCCAGGTCGTAATACTTACGATCCGGGCGGGTCCGCCTATGGCGCGACAGATTACGCAGATTT
>CAZXXV010000318.1:0-5650 GCA_964644725.1 uncultured bacterium | reverse complement strand
CCGGACTGTGCGGTCCCAGGTGACCTGTCGCCTATCTTACGCACCGCACAGTATTTCCGCGCATCCGGCGAGGATCGCCGCTCCCCGCCGACCCGTTGGCCTCGCCGGCTCGGCCACGGGCTGACCTCACTCCTCGGCGAGGCGAAGGGCCGTCTCGGCCAGGACGGCCGCCCCGGCGGAGATGTCTTGGGGCTCCACGAACTCGGCTGGATTGTGGCTGATGCCCTCACGGCAGCGCACGAAGATCATGCCGGTCTCGGCGATCTCGGCGATATACATGGCATCGTGGCCAGCCCCGCTAGGAAGTTCCTGGAAGGGAATCCCGCACGCCTGACACGCCGCCGCACTGACCTGCCGGACACGTTCCGACAGCGGAACCGGGGATTCGTCGGTCAGGGTCTCGACCGACACGTCCAGCTTCCACTTCCTTGCAATCCGCCGGGCGGCCGCCTGAACCTTCTTCGCGATCCGAGTCTTCGCGTCCGCGTCAATGTCTCGGAGGTCGATGCCGAGGCTCGCCTGCCCGGGGATCACGTTCATGGCGCCCGGCTGGACCCTCAGCACGCCGACCGTCCCGACGCTGGTGGGGCTCCCCTGAGCCAGCACGATGCGTCGCACCGAGAGCACGAGTTCCGCGCCGGCCACCAGGGCATCCCGGCGCAATCCCATCGGCGTGGCGCCCGAGTGGTCGGCACGTCCTGTGTAGGTCACGTGAAACCGCGTGGGCGCTGCGATGCCCGTGACCAGGCCGATGGGTATCCCGGCGTGCTCCAGGACGGCCCCCTGCTCCAGGTGCAGTTCCAGATAGGCATGGTACTCCCCGGGTCGCCGGCGCACCTCCGGGAGACGATCCGGAAGGAGACCGCACTCTTGGAGGACCTCGGCCAGCGTCCGCCCCTCCGGATCCCGGAGCCTGTCCAGCATGTCGGGTTTCAGCTTGCCCACCACGGCTTTGCTGCCGAGCGTTCCCGATCCGAACCGGCTGGATTCCTCCGCCGCGAAGCAGGCGACCTCGACGGGCCGGCGCGTCTCCGCCCGCGCATCGTCCAGCATGCGGACGACCTCCAGGGCGGACAGCACGCCGAGAGGGCCATCGAACCGGCCCCCGTTGGGGACCGAGTCCATGTGACTTCCCAGCAAAACCGGGGGAAGCGCGTTCTCGCGACCCCCTCTCCGGCCAAAGACATTGCCGATGGCATCCACCCGCACGCGGAGACCCGCCGCGGCCAGCTTGTCTTGGAAGAGACGCCTCGCAGACTGGTCGGCCGGCGTGAAGGCCAGTCTCGTGACGCCGCCCTGTCCGTCGCTTCCGATGGCCGAGAAGGCCTCCAGGTCTGCCATCAAGCGGTCGATATTCACAGTCAGCATAGATTCCCCGCTCCTGCCACCCTGTGAGCTTACCTTCGTCAGCCCTGAGCCATCAGCTATGAGCTATGAGCCATTTGCCATGAGCCATGAGCCAACCGCTACGCGTGGGTCAGGGCCACCGCGGCCAGGAGAATGTTCTTCACCCCGGTCGGGATCGGCCCGGTCTCGACGTACTCGTCCAGCCGGTGCTCGTTGGCCCCCTTCGTGACGGAGAGGCACACCCCGGGCAATCCCATCGCGAGTGGCACGTTGTGGTCCGTGCTGCCCGGCTCGGTATAGGTCTGGAGCCCGAGGGCCCGGTGAACGGCCATGCACGTTTGCACGACGGGATGATCCGCCGGGATCGCGCCGGCGGGCCGGTCGCCCACCAGCTCCAGCTTCACCTGCCCGTCGCCCTCCTTGGCCGCCCGCTCCACGATGGCCAGCACCCGCTTCTCGAGATCCGCCAGGGACTTGGCGTCAGTGGATCGCATGTCCACCAGCATGTCGGCCTCGGCCGCGATGGTGTTGACCGTGGTCCCGCCGTGGATCACACCGACGTTGTAGGTGGTCTTGGGGTCCGTGGGCACCTCCAGGCGGGAGATATCTGCGATGGCCCGCCCCAGGATGTGGATGGCGCTCGGCGAGGGGAAGTGGCCCCAACTGTGTCCGCCCCGGGCGGTGTAGATGATCTTGTACCGGCGGCTGCCCACGGCCACGTGGACGATCCTCTTAACTCTCATGCCTTCGATGGCGATGGCGGCGGCCACCTTGTCCTTCACGTCGGCCATGAAGGCTTTCATCCCCTTGAGGTCTCCCAGCCCCTCCTCGCAGGTGTTGGAGGTGAGGTAGAGGTCTCCCCCGGTCCGGACGTCGCCGGCGTTGAGGGCCTCCACCATCGCCAGCAGGCCTGCGATGGCCACGCTGTTGTCCCCGATGCCCGGGGCATGGAAGCGGCTCCCCTCGCGCCGCACCTTCACATCGGTGCCCTTGGGGAAGACCGTGTCCAGGTGAGCCGCCATGGCCAGCCCTGGCCCGGCGCCGGTCCCCGGTCGCCGCCCCCGAACGTTTCCGGCCGCATCAATCGTCACGTCCTTCAGGCCCAGCGCTTCGAACCGACCCCGAACGTACTTCGCCCGCTCTCCCTCGTCGAATGTCGGCGCCGGGATCTCGCAGATCCGGATGGCCTCCTCCGCGATCTGGGTCGCGTGGGCGTCCACCCAGGCCAGGGCCTTGGCCACGGCCGTGTCTTTCATCAAGGCGGCTACATCCATGAGCACATGCCTCCTCTCGGGATTTGGCTCGCTTGTATGCTCTGTTGCAACCCTCGCCCCTGGCGTTCTACCGCCCCAGGATCAGCAGGGTCAGGACGGCAGCCACCAGCATCGGCACCGCATTCCGCTTGGACAGCTCGAAGGGGCTCATGCCGGCGAAACCGGCGGCGATGATGCACGCTGCGGAAACCGGCGACATGCTCCGCCCCAGAGCGCCGCCGATCCAGGCCAGGTTGCCCAGGTTGATCACCGACATCCCGAACTGGGCAGCGTGGGGCGTCACCGCGGTGTTGAAGGCGAGGGTGGCCGCATCGCCGGAACCGCTCAGGACCGCCAGGAGCATGGGACCGAAGGTGCCGATCAGCGGTGCAGCGGACTGCGTCGTTTTCAGCGTCTCGATCAGGCTCTTGATCGCGCCGGCTGCCTCCAGGCCCCCGATGAAGACGCCAGCCGCGATGATGATCCCGATCACCCCACTATAGGCGCGGCCCATCCCATCGAAGAAATGCCTGGTCACCGTGGTCGGGCCGGTCCAGGTTACGAGCATCCCGACGACAGTGCCGATCACCATCGCATCGAGAACTGCCAGCCCCTTGGGCAGCCACCGCGTCGTGATGCCGAACTGCGGCACCGTGATCAGCAGGAGGGCCAGTGGCAGCATCGGGACGATGGCCATGAGCACGTTCACGCGCTCCAGGGCCGCGTGCTTGCCCCCAGCAACCTGGCTCAGGTCGGCTCCAGCCTTTTCAGGGGTCCAGTCCCGGTCCTGCCGGAAAAGCTTGGCCTCGGCAAACAGCAGCATCGCCACCACGCCAGCCCCGAGCAACGAGGCCCACTTGTGGGCCAGCAAGACAGATCCAGGCAGGCTGGCAACCCCCGGTCTTGACCCCGTCAGGCCGGATAGCATGTCCCCGGCTTTGCTGCGGGCAAAATGCCAGGGCAGCCGCGACGGAGCCGGGTACGTAAATGCTTGAAAGTCAATACGGTTGTCCTGCTCCGTCGTGGACGGTCGCAGGCATCGTGTGGCATTTCGTCTCAGGACTTGTCCCCCTTCCCGAGCTTGGGATCATTCCTCCTTTCACTGTTCATCGCGGATTGTGAAGATGGGGTTGTTGGACGCGGAGTTGTTGCGAGGATTTTCACAAACGCTATCCAAGTGCGCCCGAGTTGTCAACGGCAAAACGGACGACCGATGGCTCAAGATCGGGAGGGCGAACATCTCGACCGGGCACGCAGACGAGGATTGCAGCAATGGGGGCGACTTGATATGGTGGAGCGGAAGTCCTCTCAGCGAATCCACACCAGAAAGGGGTCGGGTATGCTGCACACCCCCAGGGCGACGCGAGGCATGGTCGTGGCTCCGCACCACCTGGCGGCGCAGGCCGGCCTCGCCATCCTCCGCGAGGGCGGCAACGCCATCGAGGCGATGGTGGCCGCCGCAGGGACGATCGCCGTGGTCTATCCCCACATGAACAGCATCGGGGGAGACAACTTCTGGTTGATCACGGAGCCGGGGCGGGAACCCATCGGCATCCTCGCCTGCGGAGGCGCCGGGCAAAAGGCGACAGTGGACCTTTACCGCGATCGCGGCTGCGAGAGCATCCCGCCGCGCGGGCCGCTTGCCGCCAATACGGTGGCGGGCGCGATCTCCGGCTGGCACGCGGCGCTGCAGGTGAGCACGCGATGGGGCGGCCGGCTGCTTCTCCCCCGGATCCTGGCCGACGCGATCCACTACGCCCGCACGGGCGTCCCCGTGACCGACAGCCAGCATCGGTTCACGGGGGCAAAGCTCTCCGAACTCAAGGATGTGCCCGGCTTCGCCGAACAGTTTCTCGTAGCGGGAGAGCCGCCGGCTGCAGGCTCGCTGTTCCGGCAACCGAGGCTCGCGGATACCCTGGAGCGCTTAGCCGCATCCGGCCTCGATGATTTCTACCGCGGCGAGATCGGGGCGGCCATCGCAGCGGAGCTTGCGCGGATCGGAAGCCCCATGACGGCGTCGGACCTCCGGGCACACCGCGCAGTCGAAACGGTGCCGCTTCGCGTCTCCCTGCGCAGTGGGACGGTCTACAACCTTCCCCCGCCGACCCAGGGGCTGGCGTCGCTGATCGTCCTCGGCGTGTTTGATCGTCTGGGATGCACTGAGGCCGAGAGCTTCGCCCATCTCCACGGCCTCGTCGAGTCCACCAAGCAGGCATTCCTGGCGCGCGACCGCATCGTCACGGACCCCGCGTACATGAAGGAGGACCCGGCAAGCTTCCTCACCGAGTCCTCGTTGGCGGACATGGCCAGCCGCATCCGGCTGGACAGGGCTGCGCCTTGGCCGGCCCCCGCGCAGAGTAGCGACACCGTGTGGCTCGGTGTGATTGACGGAAAGGGACGGGCCGTCAGCCTGATCCAGAGCATCTACTGGGAGTTCGGCTCGGGCGTGGTCCTCAGGGACACGGGTATTCTCTGGCAGAACCGCGGCGTGAGCTTTGCTCTAGCGGACAGCGCACTGAACGTCTTGCGCCCCGGGCGAAAGCCTTTCCATACACTGAACCCGGCACTGGCGCGCCTTCATGACGGCCGCCTGGTGGTCTATGGCACGATGGGCGGCGAGGGGCAGCCCCAGACTCAGGCCGCGGTGTTCACCCGGTATGCCCTGTTCGGTCAGGAACTCCAGGCCGCGGTCACGGCGCCACGCTGGCTGCTCGGTCGCACGTGGGGCGCCACCAGCACCAATCTCAAGATCGAGGGGCGCGTTGACCCTGGCCTCGTCGAGGCCCTGCGGCGGGCCGGCCACGACGTCGAGGTGGTGACCGACTTCAGTGACATCATGGGCCACGCCGGAGGCATCGTCCGTCATCCCTCGGGTGTGCTCGAGGGTGCCGCTGATCCGCGCGGCGACGGTGTCGTCGCGACGTTCTAAGTAAGCTCCGCACTCCCCTGCCCACTTCCCCCAGACCTTCGCTCCCCGGTACATACCCCACCCCTGCCGGCGGATACGGCTTGCAAGCTTCGGATGCCTCCATTATCCTCCTATGTGCCGC
>CAZXXV010000317.1:0-5698 GCA_964644725.1 uncultured bacterium | reverse complement strand
AGGAGGGGAGATCATGGCAGCGCGCTCTGACATCGAACGGAAGCTGCGAGACTTGGCGGATCGTTTTCGGTCGGCCCAGATGAGTCGCCGCGAGTTGATCCAGCGGGCTGGGCTGCTGGTCGGGGGTTCCGCGCTGGCTTCATTCCTGGCGACCTGTTCGCCGTCGGACGCCGCCACTCCCGGCAAGGCCCCGGCAGGGCAGCCGACGGCATCCAAAGCGCAGCCCAAGAAGGGCGGCAGGCTGAAGGTCGCCATTTTTGGTGAGGCGCCGTCGCTGGACCCCATGTTCACCACCGCCACCATAACGAGGAACATCTCCAGCCACATGTTCGAGGGGCTCTTCGGCTCAGACATGCAATTCAGGCCACGACTGGACCTGGCCGAGAGCTATGAGATGAGCAAGGACGGGAAGACCGCCACCTTCATACTCCGCAAGGGAATCACCTTCCACAATGGCAAGGAGATGACCTCCGCCGACGTGATGGCCTCCCTCAGGCGCTTCGCGACCTTCGCCACCAGGGGCAAACCCATCGGCGCACGCCTGGACGACATCCGGGCCAAGGACAAGCATACGGTGGTGATGACCTTCAAGCAGCCCACCGGCCGATTGCCCCTCTTCCTGGCCCACCAAGAAGACATCATCATGCCGGAGGAGATCGCCAACAAGTACATGAAGGAGCAGCTGCGGGAGTTCGTTGGCACCGGCCCATTCAAGTTCGTGGAGTGGCAGCCGGACCGCTTCATCAAGTTCGTCCGCTTCGAGAACTATGCCGCGCACCCCGGCGATCCCGACGGCTGGGTGGGCCGTAAGACGGTCTACCTCGACGAAATGCTGATTATCCCCGTGCCGGAGGACTCCGTCCGGGCCGACGGCGTGATCACAGGAGAGTACCACTTCGGCGAACTGCTCAACCCGGACTCGTACGACAGCCTGAAGTCCAACCCCAACGTCGACGCCTACGTCGTCAAGCCCTATTACTGGTCCGCCATCCACTTCAACAAGAAGCAAGGGATGTTCACCGACCTCAGGATGCGCAAGGCGTTCAAGCTGGCCATCGACCTGGAACCGGGATGGCGAGCCGCCTGGGGCAGCCCGGAGTTCTGGCGGCTCCAGCCGGCCATGGGCTCCCCGGAGATGGCCTGGTATACCGAGGTCACCAAGGACGAGTACAACAAGAAATCCCCCGAGCAGGCCAGAGCACTGCTGAAGGAGGCGGGCTACAAGGGCGAGCCGGTCCGCTGGCTGACGACCAAGGAGTACTCCTACAATTATGCCTTCGCCCTGGCCAGCAAACCCCAGCTGGAGGCCGTCGGCATGAAGGTGGACCTGCAACTGGTGGACTGGGCCACCCTGATCCAGCGCCGCGCCAAGCCGGAGCTACACGACATCTTCGTCACCGGCCACGACACCCCGAACCACCCGCTGCTCCAGCCCTTCATGAGCCCCACATGGCCTGGCTGGTGGGACACCCCCGAGAAGACCAGGCTGTATAACGCCCTGTTCGCGGAGACCGACGACAAGAAAGCCCAGGCACTCGTCGAGGACATGGAGCGGCTGGTCATGAAGGAAGTGCCCTACGTGAAGATCGGGGAGTACTTCGGGCTGCGCGGGGCGCGGAAGGAGTTGAAGGGCTACGTCAATCCCGTTCACTTCTTCTTCTGGAACTGCTGGCTCGGCTGAGAAGGGTTTGAGGCTGTGGCATTGAGGCGCGCAGTGCCAGACCGCGGCAGGCGGTCCCTCGCACCGCGCGCCTCGCGCTGTCTCTAGGAAGAGCAGATGCTGGCTTACGTCATCCGGCGCGTTCTGCTGGCGATTCCGGTCATGTTCGTGGTGGCCGCGGGGGTGTTCCTGCTCCTCTACCTGACCCCCGGCGACCCGGTGTCGGTCATCCTGGGTCCCGACGCGTCTCCGCAGCGGATCTCCGAGTTGCGCCAGCAACTCGGGCTGGACCAACCCGTGCCAATTCAGGTGGCCCACTGGTTCGGCCGGCTCCTGCACGGGGACCTGGGACAGTCCATCTATCTCAACCGCCCGGTGACCCAGACGATCCTGGAGCGGGCCGAGCCGACCTTGATGCTGACCATGCTCGCCACCCTCTTTGCCATCCTGGTGGGGCTCCCCATCGGGATCGTCTCGGCCACTCGCGCCGGGAGCTGGGCCGACCTCGGCGCCATGCTGGTCGCCCTGGGAGGCATCTCCATGCCCTCCTTCTGGGTGGGGCTGAATCTGATCTTCGTGTTCGCCGTGGTGATGGGCGTCCTGCCGGTGGCCGGCTACCAGCCCCTCAGTACGGGCCTCTGGGAAAACCTCCGCTATTTGATGCTGCCGGCCGTGACCCTGGGGTTCGCCCAGGCGGCCCTCCTGGCCCGCATGTCCCGCTCCCTGATGCTGGACGTGCTGCGGGAAGACTACGTACGAACTGCTAGGTCGAAAGGCGTTGTAGAGCGGAAGGTGGTGCTCTACCACGCCCTGCGCAATGTCATGGTGCCGCTGGTGACGGTCATGGGCTTGACCTTCGCCATCCTGATGGGCGGGGCGGTCATCACCGAGCAGGTCTTCAACATCCCGGGGGTCGGGCGGTTGCTGGTGCAGTCGGTGCTGCGTCGGGACTACCCGGTGGTGCAGGGGATCGTGCTGGTGATCGCCTTCAACTACGTCGCCATCAACCTGTGTGTGGATATCCTGTATGGCCTCTTTGATCCCCGGGTACGCCACTCGTGATCGGCAGCAGACGCGCACGCCGGGACTAGCCGCATGACAAGCAAAAGCGGGGCGGGTGAACTGCCGCTGGCGGGGGCCTGGACGGAGGGTGTACGCCGGGAGCGCCCCTGGTACGTGATGGCTCTCCGTAACAGGCGGCTGGTCATCGGCAGTCTGTTGCTGCTGGGCATGCTGCTCGTGGCGGCCCTGGCGCAGGCCCTTGCCACCCACGACCCTTTGCTCGTGCGCCCAGAGATCCGGCTCTCCCGGCCCAGCGCGGAGCACCGCTTCGGCACCGATAACTTCGGCCGCGACCTGTACAGCCGGACCGTCTACGGCGCCCGGCTCTCCCTGATGGTCGGTGGGATCGTCGCCCTGCTGGCAGCCCTGGCCGGCACGACCATGGGGCTGCTGGGAGGCTACTACCAGCGGGTGGACATCGTCCTGATGCGCATCATGGACGGCATGATGGCCTTCCCCGGCATCGTGCTGGCGGTGGGCATCATGGCGGCCATGGGCCCCCACGTTGCCAACGTCATCGTGGCGCTGAGCATCGTGCAGACCCCGAGGGTGGTGCGGGTGGTACGCAGCGTTGTGATCAGCCTCCGCAACATGCAGTACGTGGAGGCAGCCCGCTGCATGGGGGTGAGCGACTGGCGGATGCTGCTGCGCCACATCCTGCCCAACTGCATCTCGGCGCTGGTGGTGCAGTGCACCTTCATTTTCAGTGAGGCCGTGTTGGGGGAGGCTTCCCTCTCCTTCCTGGGGGTGGGGGCGCCACCCGAGATACCCAGTTGGGGGGTGATTCTGGGGGAGGCGCGGCTATATATTCGGAATGCCCCGTGGATGATCTTTCTCCCCGGGACCGCGCTCACCGTAACCGTCCTCGCCTTGAACTTGGTGGGCGACGGGATCCGCGATTGGCTGGATCCGCGGCTACGAAAGGCCCTGTAATCCGGTGAGCCCTGATCGGAGGAAAACCTTGAACCGCCATGATCACCCAGCGCTCGCGCTGGGTACCCGGGTCGCCAAAGATCCAATGTTCCGATCCCTCCATCCAAGAACGCGAACCCTGGTCCGTGGGGCCTTCAGAGGTTTCGTTCGTTCCCCCCCCAATGAGGCGTTCGGTCTTGGCGTTCTTGTCCGCCTAAGGCGGATTGGCGGTTAACAGTTTCGGATTGGGGTTGAGTGTTGATGGCCGAAAATAGGAGAACAAATCGAAAGGGGGAAAGATCGATGCGCCTGTTTGCCGCGACGATCGCGACCGAGAGCAATACTTTCTCGCCCATGCCGACCAGCCTGGATGCCTACAAGGAGAGCGTCTTCCTCCGCCCGGGCGAGCACCCTGAGGAAACGCCGTTGATGTGCACCGCTCCGCTCTGGGTGGCGCGCCGGCGCGCGCAGGCGGACGGCTTCACCCTGATCGAGGGCAGTTGTTTCGCCGCCAGCCCCGCCGGCACGACCAACCGGGCCGACTACGAGTTCATGCGCGACGAAATCCTGGGCCAGCTCCGCGCCGCCCTGCCGGTGGACGGCGTGCTGCTGGGGCTGCACGGTGCGATGGTCGCGCACGGCTACGACGACGTCGAAGGCGACGTGATCGCGCGGGTGCGCGCCCTGGTCGGGCCGACATGCGTGATCGGCGTGGAGCTGGATCTGCACTGCCACCTGACCGTCCAGCGCGTGACCGGCGCCGACGTCGTCGTGCTCTACAAGGAATTCCCGCACACCGATGTGGTCGAGCGCGCCGAGGACGTGCTCGACATCGTGCTGAAGACCATCCGCGGCCAGGTAAAGCCGGTGATGTCGCTGTATGACTGCCGGCAGATCGGCAGCTATCCCACCACGCTGCCGCTCATGCGGGCCTTCGTCGACCGCATGAAGGCGATGGAGGGCAGCAGCGGCATCCTGTCGATCTCCATCGGGCACTGTTTCCCCTATGGCGACGTGCCGGAGCTGGGCGGGCGCATCCTGGTCGTGACCGACGGGGACAAGGCGCGCGGCGACGCGCTGGCCAGCGAGATCGGCCAGGAATTCATCTCGATGCGCGGGAAGACCGCCCCGCAGTATCACGGGGTGGACGAGGGGATCACCGCCGGGCTCGCGGTCGAGGGCCATCCGGTGGTGCTGGCGGACCCGGCCGACAATGCCGGCGGCGGGGCGCCCACCGACAACACCACGATCCTGCGCCGGCTGATCGCGCGGGACGTGCCGAACGCCGCGCTCGGGCCGATCTGGGACCCGATCGCCGTGCGGCTGTGCTTCGCTGCAGGCTTGGGCGCGACCTTTCCGCTGCGCTTCGGCGGCAAGATCGGCCCCGCCTCGGGCCTGCCGATCGATGCCGAGGTGACCGTGACCGGGCTCAAGCGCGACTGCTGGCAGAGCTTCGGGCCCACCCAGGTACCGCTCGGCGACTGCGCCGCGGTGCGCATCGGCGGCGTGGAGGTCGTGCTGATCACCAAGCGCAGCCAGGCGCTGGGGCTGGAGCTGTTCAGCAATCTCGGCATCGATATGCACACGAAAAAACTGCTGGTGGTGAAATCCACCAACCACTTCATGGCGGCGTTCGGACCGATCGCGAAGCAGGTGCTCTACATCGAGTCCGATGGGCCGCTCAGCCGCGACTACGCGAAGATCCCGTACAAGAAGGTCCAACGCCCCATCTGGCCGCTGGACGAGGTCACCACGCCGAGGCTCATCGTCTGATACGCCGGGGGCCACGGCATATCCCGTCGCATCCAGTCGCCGCGCCGCCTCCGGCGCTCCCCGTGCGGACATGGCCGGTAAAGCCAGATCGCGGGGCAGGTGCTTCATGGGACCGGGAAGGTCCTCGGCGTGTTCGGCCAGCCGTTCGATCTTCGATACGATGCGGCGGGAGGCGAAGGGGATTAGGGAGTCGGCTCTGACGGAAGCGCTATCCTCACCTTGCGAATGGCCTCCCGGACGGTCTTGCGAACTCTTTCGGCAAGTTCGAGGGAGCGGGTGGTCTCTTCCCGG
>CAZXXV010000316.1:0-5705 GCA_964644725.1 uncultured bacterium | reverse complement strand
GCACCTTCTGCTCGGTCTGGCAACTCTACGATCGGTCGTTCCGGGAACGATCGGTGGGGGCGGTCGTCGAGGACTTTGCCTCGGCCGGAGACGCCATCTTCGTCGCCGACGATCTCTTCTGGAACCACCCGGAGCGCAGCCGGGAGCTGGCAGAGGCACTCCGCCGGCGCGGCGTCCGGAAGCGCTGGCTCTTGGTGCAAACCCGCACCGACATCATCTGCCGTCAGTCCGAGCTGCTCGAGGTGTGGCGGCCCCTGGCCAAGGACTTCGATATCTTTTTCGGCTTCGAGGCGGCGACCGACGTCGGCCTGGCGCAGGTCGACAAGGACATGGGGGTCTCGGCGGGTGTCGAGGCGGCGCGGATTGCCCGGTCGATGGGCTACGGGGTGAACGGCAACTTCCTGGTGGATCCGGAGTGGACGGAGAAGGACTTCGAGGAGTTGTGGGACTTCGTCGCGCGCCACGGCCTCCGGCGGGCCGGCTTCACGATCCTCACGCCATTGCCGGGCACCGAGTTCTTCGAGAGGCTCGCCCCTCGCCTGGCGGGGCAACCCTGGTTCAAGTACGACATGCACCACCTGCTCTGGGAGCCGCGCCTCGGGGCGAAGCGCTTCTTGGAGCTGTACGCCGAGACCTGGCGGCGGTCCATCCTGAACACCTCCGGGGAGAAGAAGTGGCTGGACTGGCTGCGGCAGATCCGGCCCACGCAGGTTCCTTATCTCACACGCGTCCTGTGGCGCACCCAGAAGATGATGAAGCCCGAGGCCCACCTCAGGGAGTACGAGACGACGAAGGTGGTGCCCGTCGGAATCTCCGCGGGTGCCGCGGTACCGTCCTAGGGCAATGCAACCGGGGACGCCGGCCCAGGCCCGGCGAACCGAGGATCAGCATCGGGAAGTGACCGTGGACAAGGTGGCCGACACGCTGACGCAACGAAAGCCGTTCCGACATCTGCTTGCCGCCCCCTGGTTCTACAATCTGGGCTTCGCCGCGGCGCAGCGGATTCCACTATCGGTTCTGTACGGCGTTGCGGACTTCCTGGGGATGGCAACGTACCTGACCTGTGGCACCCCGGTCAGGAGTGTCCGGGCGAACCTGGCGCGGGCGTTCCCGCACGCGTCGGATCGGGAGATATCCCGTCTCACGAGAAGGATCTTCCGGAACTTCGCCAGGTACCTCGTCGACTACGGTCGCTTTCGATGGGCGCCGCGGGAGGGATTCGAGGCGGTGATCCCGGTCCTCGAAGGAGGGGAGAGCCTGCAGGATGCGTTCGAAGCCGGCCGGGGCGTGATCCTGGTCACGGGCCACATTGGCAACTGGGAACTCGGAGGGCTGTTCTTCGGTCATCGGGGTCTGAAGGTCAATGTCGTCACGCTGCCGGATGGCAGCCATCAGATCGACGCCATCCGGAAGGTGTACCGGGGGCAGTACTCGATCAACACTATCGTTCTTGACGGGTCACCCTTCGCGTCCCTGGAGATGGTGGCGGCCTTGAAGCGGGGCGAGATGGTTGCCATGCTCGTGGATCGGTGGGGGAAAGCCGACGGCGTAGCTTCGGCCTTCCTCGGGGGGGTGTACTACCTACCCCGAGGGCCTTTCGTGCTCAGCCGCGTGACCGGCGCGCCAATTCTTCCTGCGTTCGTCGTGCGCGATGGCACCTCCTACCGGGGGATCTTGGAGCCTCCGTTCGTCGTCCTGCAGGACGATCTCGGACCGTACGCGACTCGGATCAGCCAGGCGCTTGAGCGCCTCATCCGGCGCTACCCGGACCAGTGGTATAATTTCGTTGCCATGTAAGATATTGACCGCGGGAGGAAGGATGTCGGCATGCCCATGACGACGCTGGCGGGACAGCGGATCTCGCCCATGGCTCGGTCGCTCCCCAGGACGATCCGCTCCCTCTGCCCAGCGTGTCTTCAGACCATCCCCGCGGAGGAATTCGTCGAGGACGGGCGGGTGATGATGCAGAAGACCTGCCAGGCGCATGGGACCTTCACGGACATCATTTTCTCAGACGCCGAGATGTTCCTCCGGATGGAGGAGTGGCATTTCGGCGACGGTCAGGGATTCGCGAACCCCACGGGGGCGGTGGAGGGGGAGTGTCCGCACCGGTGCGGCATCTGCGGCTGGCACACCAGCCACACCTCGCTGGCCAACGTGGACCTGACGTCGCGATGCAATCTGTCCTGTCCCATCTGTTTTGCGGATGCCAACCGGCACTCTTACGAGCTGTCCTTCGACCAGGCCCAGGAGACCCTGAGGCGACTTCGCGCCCAGTCCCCGGCGCCGGCCTTCGCGGTGCAGTTCAGCGGCGGTGAGCCGACGGTGCACCCCCGCTTTCTCGATATCGTTGCCTCGGCGAGGGACTTGGGGTTCTCCCACATCCAGGTGGCCAGCAACGGGCTCAAGTTCGCCGATCCGGATTTCGCATGCAGGGCGCGGGATGCCGGTCTGCAGTATGTCTACCTCCAGATGGACGGGACGTCGGACGAGGTCTTCTTGAAACTCCGCGGTCGAACGCTGCTCGCCGACAAGCTCGCCGTCCTCGAGTCGGCCGGGAAAGCGGGGCTCCGGGTCATCTTCGTCCCCACCATCGTCAAGGGCGTGAACGACCACCAGATCGGGGACCTGTTCCGCCTTGCCTTCGAGCACCTGGATGTGCTTTCCGGTATTGCCTTCCAGCCAATGACGTTTACCGGCCGGGTGCCCGAGGGCGACCGGCTCCAGCAGCGATTCACCCTTTCGGACCTGGCGCGGGAGTTCAGCCTGCAGACGGGCGTCACACACCCGAGGGAGGACTGGTTCCCGTTGAGCTCGGCCGTGCCCCTCATCCGGTACGCCGGCGCCCTCACGGGGGCCGCTTTTGTCAACCACACCTGCCATCCCCACTGCGGCCTCATGACCCTCCTTTTCGTCGACCAGAACCGACGGGCTGTCCCAATCACGCGGTTCCTGGACCTGTACCGCCTTCTGAAGGACATCGAGGGGCTGGCAGCGAGGAGGCGCAAGACCCCGATAAGGATCCTGTCCAAGGCCCGCGCCCTTCAGGCCCTCAACCGGCACTTCGATCCGGATCGCGCCCCGGAGGGATTGACCTTCTTCCGATTCCTCCAGACCCTGGACGGGTTTGCGGACAAGAAGTACACGTGGGATGACGGCTACCGGGGGCACACCTACAAGACCTTCTACGTCCTCGGGATGCACTTCATGGACGCCTATAACTACGATCTGGAGCGCGTGTCCCGGTGCGGAGTTCACTATTCCGCCCCGGACGGGAAGATCTACCCGTTCTGCACGTACAATTCGGGCCCCACGTTCCGGAACCGCGTGGAGGGACGAGTTGGACAAGCGCCCTGACACGGTCCGATCTCCGGCCGTCCTGATTGCGTGGGTTGCCGTCGTCGCGGGGCTCCTGTTTTCCTGTCGTCCGCTGTGGTCAGCGGAGGCTGCGTCCCCCGAGCGCCAGATCCAGGGCGAGGAGCGGGTCCAGGTCCTCGACAGGCTCCGGGAGCGGATGCGGGATGTCACGACGGTGCAGGCCACGGTCGTTCAGCGGAAGCGACACCCCCTGCTCAAGGCGGAGGCCATCAGCGAGGGGACCCTCCTGTTCAAGAGGCCCAACCAGCTGCGGTGGGAGGTCGACAAACCGGAGCGAGCCATCATCGTGATCGATGGCCGCACGCTTCTTGTCTATCGCCCAGACAGGAAGGAGGCTGAGCGCAGGGATCTGAGAGCGGATTTCGGATCCCGGGCCGCGGTGGAATTCCTCACCGCGGGGATGAGCCTCGATGTCGCCGAGCTCGAGAAGCGATTCCAGGTGGACCTGTCCCGGGAAAACGGGCGGCTGGTGCTCATGCTGATCCCCCGGTCCCGATGGGTCGCTCAGGCCGTCGCGTCGGTTGCCATTTACCAGGATGAAGAGGACGCCGCTCCACGGCAGATCGTGGTCGTTGGCCAGAAGGGAGACCGCACGGAAACCACCCTCACCCATGTGATCATCAACCCTCTTCTCCATGAGGACCCCTTCACCCTCCGGCTGGGGCCGGGGGTGCGGGTGACGGATGTCGGCAAGACCGCAGACGAGAGAGACAGTGGCCGATAAGCGATCCTCCAGGCTTGGAGTCATCGACCTTCCGGTGCGCAGGCTCCACGTAGAGCTGACGAACCGGTGTAACTTCTCCTGCGAATTCTGTCCCGATGGAAGAATGCGCCGGCCCCGCGGGGCCATGCCCCTCCCGATGGTAGAGCGCATCCTCTCCCAGGCTGGGCAGGAGGGCCTTGCCAGACAGGCGCATTTCCACGTCATGGGCGAGCCGCTCCTGTACCCCGACCTCTCCGAGGCCGTGCGCATCGCCCGCCGCAATGGCATGCAGGCGTGGGTCACCACGAACGGGAGCCTTCTCACCCCAGGGCTGCTGGACGACCTTCAGGGGGCTGGCCTCTCCCATCTCACCATTTCCCTGCAAACCCCCGATGCGCCATCCTTCGACCTTCGTGGGTCGCGACTCCTTGCCTTCGAAGAGTACCGGGAGTGCATTATCGGCACGGTTCGCGCCTTCCTCTCGCAAGGGGCGGGGATGGACCTCTCCATCTGCTTCCTCTCGAACCCCCTGCGCCGATTCCTCGCCCCCGACGCGCCTAAGATGCGCGTGGGCGAGTCCGGAAGAGAGCTGCGCGGTCACATGGGGCAATGGGTGGAGTCGGTCTTTCGGGGCACGCGATTCGAAGGGCAGATCCCAGGCCTGCTCGCCCGGGTGAAGAGAGCTGGCATCCTCAAGGAAAACCGTGTCCCTCTGTCGGAGCACCTCGATTTCCAGGTTCGGGCGCTCGGGAACTGGGCGGGACACTTCGAGGGGCCGATCCCGCCTGCCCGGTTCGGATACTGCCCCGGGTTGTCGGAGAATTTCGGAATCCTGTGGAACGGGGATTACGTGATCTGCTGCGCCGACTACGATGGAAAGACGGTCGTGGCGAACTGCTCCGAGACGCCTCTCCGGGAGTACCTTTCGCTGCCGGCGGTACAGGAGATCGCGGGGGGCTTCCGGAGGTATCGCGTCGTCCACCCCCACTGCCGGCAGTGTCTGGGCGACCGGCGCGCGGCGGTCTCGCTGTTCCGCCAGGTGGGGTCAATCATCTATTTCAAGATCTACCGGAGACTCCTGGACGTGAGCGGAGAGAAACCGGAGGCCGCGTGAACCTGCTGCTGGTCTCCCCCCTGACCTCGAAAAGCCTGCTGGGGGCCGATTTCTATTTCCGGATGCCGACCCTGGGCATGCTCCGTGTCGCGGCCGCGACGCCCTCGGACTGGAAGGTCACCATCTTGGACGAGAAGGTGGAGCGGATCGACTTCTCGCGGCCGACGGACCTGGTGGGGATCACGGGTATGACCCCGGCGATCAACCGGGCATACGAGATCGCCGATGCCTTCCGTGCGCGTGGCGTCACGGTGGTCATGGGAGGCATCCACGTTAGCATGATGCCGGAGGAGGCGCTGGCTCACGCCAACAGCGTGGTCATTGGCGAGGCAGAAGGTCTCTGGCCGCGGCTACTTTCGGACTTCCGGCAAGGACGGATGCAGCGCCTGTACCGGCACGAGGCATTCCCAGAGTTGGAGCGGCTTGGCGGGCCGGACTGGTCCCTCTACGCCGGCAAGGGGTACCTGCCGTTCCACTGCGTGGAAACCAGCCGCGGCTGCCCGCATGGGT
>CAZXXV010000315.1:0-5716 GCA_964644725.1 uncultured bacterium | reverse complement strand
CCACCGCCGAATCGAATGTGAAGTCCCCTCGACGAAACGAGGTCAGATAGCCCCCGGGGGCCGCCGCCTGCTCAAGCACGAGCACCTTCCTGCCCCTGGCCGCCAGCATCCCGGCACAGGCGAGACCGCCAATGCCGCTCCCGATGACGACGGCGTCCCATTTCACGGCTGGCTGCCCGCCTTTCTGGAAGGTGTCAAGAACGCCGGCATGAGGAGAAGAGCGGCGACCAGGCAGAACAGGGCGCCGAGGCAAAGGACGGCCCCGATAGAGGCGAGGCCGCGGTAGTGGGTGGTGATGAGGCTGCCGCAGCTCACAATGGTCGTGAGGGCGCAGAGCACGACGCTCCCCCCGACGGAACGGACGGCGTTCGCGCCCTCCCTTGACCCGTCCTCGACGTGAGCCTGCATCAGGTAGATGCCGAAATCCACACCGAACCCGAAGATGAGGGCAATTCCCGCCACGTTGAAGAAATTGAACCGCAGTCCGAGGATTCCCATGGCCCCTACGGTGAGAATGGTTCCGGTTGTCACCGGAAGCATGACCAGCCAGACACGGCGCCAGATCCTGAAGTGGAACCGGACGATCAGCAGGTTCGCGGCGAAGGAGAGCAGCACGGCAATTCCCGCCTCCCAGAGGATCGTCGCCCGGATCTCTTCCAGGAACATGGCGGGCCCGACGAGGCGGAAATCCGTCCCCAGGCGGCGAACGTCCCCCTCGAGGGCCGACACGGTGGCATGTTCCCAGCGCGGCCCCGGCGGCGTCAGGTGCGCCGCAATGGCCCCCCGATCGGGGTTATAGTAATACGACACCCGCGGATTTTGCGATTGGAAAAGTTCCCGCAGCCCGACGACCTCGCCGGAGGCCAGGGCCCGGGCGATCCCCGCCGCGTAGGCGTCAAGGGAGGCATCCGCCACCATCCCCTGGCGGCTCATCTCTTCCCGGATGAGGTTGGCGAGGTCGGGGCTGGTGAATCTCCCCGCGAGGCCCTCGGCCGAGAGGCGGGTCAGGGCCTCCCGCTGCAGGGACGGGGGAGGAAGGAGCAACCCCGGCGAGGAAAAGCTCCCAACCCTGCCGGCCGCTCGCCACCGCTTGCCTTGCCTCTCCAAGGCATCAAAGTCGGACGCAAGCTGCTCCTCTCCCGGTGCCTGAGCAACGACGAAGAGAGGTTCCCCCCGCCTTCCCAGCACCCGCTCGATCTTCTCCTCCACCACCTGAACGGCGCTGTCCCGGAGCCCCACGGACTCCAGGCTTGCGTCGAACCGGACGCGGGCAGCACCCGTGAGCCCGAGGGCAAGCAGCACGGCGAAAGAGACGATGAGCGCCCTCCCTCTCCGGTCGACAAGCCGTGCGGCCCAGCTCGCCCCAAGATCCACCGGCCGCCCGGCCGGTAGACGCATCGGTCGGCTCTTGGCAAGCCAGGAGAGGAGCGATGCCATGAGCACGAGAGTGGCAAAGAGGCAGAAGACGATCCCGAAGCCCGCCACGACGCCCAATTGATGCAGTCCGCGAAAGCTGGTGATGACGACGGAGAAGAATGAGAGGGCCGTCGTGAGGGCGCCGCTGAGGATCGCCTTGCCCGTTCCCGTGAGGGTTCTCTCCAGGGCCTGCCGGGGGGTTCCTTCCAGCCGATAGCATTCCTCGAACCGCCTGTAGACGTGGATCATGTAATCCACGAACAGGCCGATCAGCATCGCCGCAACGATGCTGGTGATGATGTTGAGGGTCCCGTACAGGAGGTAGGCCAGCAGGAGGGTCCATGACAGCGCCGCGAGCAGCGTGACCACGAAGATGCCGAGCACAACGGCGGACGGGCGGAAGGCAAAATACAGGATGAGCAATACCAGGAAAAACGAGGAGGCAAAGGAGAGGACCATGTCTTGCCAGATCACGGAAACCGCCTCGGCGGCGCGGGCGTATCCCCCCGCCAGACTCACCCGAATGCCCCGGGGATCTCCGGCCTGCTCGATCGCCTGGGCCGCGGTCCGGCGTACCTCCCTCTGCAATCCGCTCACGAAGGACATGTCCCGGGCGGAGCCGCGTGGCCGAACCATGAGGAAGGCGAGACGGTGAGAGGCATCCAGATAGTACCCCGTGGACACGTCGAGGCCCGTCGCGGGAAGGCGCCCGATCAGGCTGTCCTGGACCAGCTCGCGGATATTCAGCAGGTCCCGGCGGATCAGCTCGGCTTCAAAGGGTGAGGCCAGGGGGGAGAGGAGGGCTTGCTTGTCCTTCCGGATCTGGCTGCGAATTCCTTCAGGGGACAAACGCTCTGCGAGCTGCGCGATCCCGCGGCCGTCGAGATAGACAGGAAAGTGCTCCCCGACGAACCGGGAGCCCGAGCGCAGGACGTTGTAGTCCACCGAGGCCACAAACGGAGAGGCGGACAGCAGCTCGCCGAGGGTCTGCACGGTCGCGATCAGGAAGTCGGGGGACTGCTCCTCGGTTTCCACGACGATCACCAGCCCGTCCAGGACCCCGAAGTCCCGGAGGAAGTCCGTGAAGGCGGCGATCGCGGGGGTCCGTTCCGGCAGGACATCCAGGATGTCCGTTGTGACCGGAATCCGTGTGACGACGATGGCGGCCAGAACGGCCACGCTGAGGCAGGCGATGGAGATGCGGCGCGGGTTGGCGTCGATCGTTCTCGCCAACCAGCGGAGGCAGGTATCCAGCATTATGCCGACGGCTTCCGCGCCATGGTGGTCTTGCTCACCCCCGGCAGGAGAACCATCCCGCGGGTCAGGGCATGGGTCCAGACGGCCAGAGCGCCGAAGAGTGCCGTGGCGATTCGTGCCCCCAGGCGGGACGGCACGGTCGGCTTTCCTGGAAAGGTCCGAACATCTGCGAATCCCGTGCGTCGGAGCATTTCCCGAAGGACGGCCGGTGAGAAATCGTACAGGTGAAACGGCGGGTCGTAGAGTGCCTCACCCAGACCAAGGGGGGCAAGGAGGCGGACGATGGGGGTGGTGTGAGGGACCCTGACCAAGAGGATCCCGCCAGGCGTGAGCAGGTTGAAGGCTCTTCTCAGCGCCCCCATAGGGTCGGGGACGTGCTCCAGCACATAAAACATCGTGATCGCGTCATATGTCCCGTCAGGGGCCTGCACTATCTCCAGGGTTCCCAGGTGAACCGGCCGCCCCTTCCTTCGTGCAGCGGTTGCTACCGCCAGCGATGGGTCCACGCCTTCCGCATCCCATCCCCGCTCCCGCATCACGGCGACGAACGCACCGTATCCACATCCGACGTCCAGGAGACGCCCCGGGCGAGAGCCATTTCTCGACGAGCATAGCATCTCTGCCGATTCGCGAAAGATGCGGTGCATCAGACGGTCCCATGACGCTTCGGTCTCTCCGCCCCGAGTGTGGTAATCGGCGTAGAGGGAGACGAGATCCTCGGACGCGGGCCGCGGATTGACATAGACAAGCCCGCAGGTCCGGCACCGGACGATGAAGAATCCCCGTTGCGCCGTCAGGCGCTCGGCATCATCTTCGCCGCACAGGTTACAGGGAACGTTCTCCATAGAAGGGCTGCCGGCACTTCGCATCGCCCCGAGTCTTCATCCGCGCCAGAACCTCGGGGTCCATCATCATCTTCTCGACCGCGTGGTAGATGAGGCTCCCGAAGGCCCTGCCCATGCTCCAACCGCCGGCCGCTCAGCCCGGGTTGGGCGTGACCTGCGTGGCGACGGCCAGGACGATTTCCGCCTCGGCAGCGGTAGCCCCCTCGACGAAAGCCTTCACCGCGAACCGATGAAGGGTTCCCAACCCGGTAAGTCGCGCAGCCTCGATGCGGATCTGGTCGCCGGGGATGATGGGCCGGCGAAAGCGGGCCTCTTTGATCTGAGCCAGGAAAGCAGACGAACCTGCCGGCAGGAGCAATCCCGCGGTCTGAGCCATGGCCTCCAAAAGAAGTACCCCGGGCATGATCGGGTTACCCGGGAAGTGTCCCTGGAGGTAGGGCTCATTCGATGTGACGTTCTTCAGCGCGACGATGCTCTCCCCGGGAGCAATTTCCAGGATGCGGTCGATGAACCGGAACGAAATGCCATGTGGAAGGCGCGAGAGGAGGTCTCTGTCCACACGCTCAGCCCTTTTCTTGAGACTGGATGTACTCTGCGATAGTCTTGATTGAGGCGAGGACCTTGATAGCTGTCGCACGATCTTCGATGACGACGCCGAACTCCTTCTCCAGACCAAGCACGAGTTCCAGCGCGTCGATCGAATCGAGCCCCAATCCCGTCGGGCCGAAGAGCGGTGTGTCGTCGGTGATCTCGTCCACGGCCTTTGCCAGCTTGAGCCTTGTGGAAAGCAATACCCGAATTCGCTGCACGATCTCATTCATGGGTCAGAAGTCCCTCAGATGCCCCCGGTGACTTGAATAACCTGTCCCGTGATGTAGGATGCGTCATCCGATGCGAGGAACTTGACGACCGCAGCGACCTCTTCCGGGGTAGCCATTCGACCCATCGGGACGCTGGAAAGCAACCTCTCCCGCTGGGCCGCAGGAATCCTTGTCGCCATCTCGGTTTCAACGAGGCCAGGCGCAACGGCATTCACGCGGATACCGAACCGCGCCACTTCCTGGGCGAGGGCCTTCGTGAAGGCATTGACACCCCCTTTGGCAGCCGCGTAGTTCGTTTGCCCCGGCAATCCCATGATCCCGCTCAACGAGGACACGTTCACAATGACGCCTCTGCGTTGGGCCATCATATGCCGCGTCACGACCTTGCAGCAATGGAAAACGCCCTTCAGATTGAGGTCAACGACGGCGTCCCAATCCCCCGGATCCATCAGGGCCAACAGGCCATCCCGGTTGCCCCCCGCGTTGTTGACCAGGACATCGATCCGATTGCAGCGGGACATCAGGGCGTCGACCATGGACCGCACCTGGGCAAGGTCGGTCACATCGGCTTGTAGCGTCATTCCCTCGGCGCCCCGACCCTTGACCTCGGCCAGGACACCCATAGCGGCCTGCTCGCCGCTTCGATAGCCGAGGGCGACGACGGCTCCTGGCTCGGCGAAAGCCAACGCGATGCTCCGCCCGATCCCCCGGCTTGCTCCAGTGACGAGAATCACCCGGCCCATGGCACCGCTCGCTCACGCTCAGATGTGCCCCCCTGTTGCGAGCACCACTGGCTCGCAGGGGCGCTTGTGTCGGGTTATGACCAGCACTACAACAGCTCGTCAGCAGAATATTCTCGCATACTATCTGGCCGAGGTAGTAAACCGATTCACCGGAATGCCTCCGCACCGAGAATCCTGTTCTGCAGGTCAAGAAAAGCCTTTTGGGTGGCCTCCTTCCCGGCGAGAGCGTGATCCCGGTACACATCCGGAAGCCGCATGTGAGCCTCAGCCTTGATACTCGTTTCCCATACAACGCTGCCCGAACCATCGGTTGCTTTACAGTCGAGTGATACCGTGAAGTCGCTCGGAGGCCAGATCCAGGAACTGCGTGAGGAAGAATCTGTAGTAATTGTCGGGATGAAGATGTAGGAAATGTTCTTCGACCTTATGAACTCCACATCGTTTGGTGAGGGCAGTCGATGTACGTCGCGAAAGAGGTTTGAGAGAACTTGTTTCAGGGTTGGTTCTGACTCCTTATAGGGAGAGTACTTGACCTTGTCCCCACCACCTCCCGGCGTTACGACTTCCTTTGCGAGATTCTCTGGCGTGATATAGTAGCCAACATTCTTATCAATTCTGCTGATTCCGCCTGCAT
>CAZXXV010000314.1:0-5725 GCA_964644725.1 uncultured bacterium | reverse complement strand
CTCCAGCCCCAATCCAGGACGATCGGGCATCGTGACCGCGCCGTCCTTGGCCAGGATGGGTTCCTGGAAGATTTCACGGCGGATTGGGCTGTCGTAGGCATCGTACTCTATGTATGGCGAGTTGGCGGACGAGCAGATGATATGGAGGTTCGCGGCCAGGCCGACGCCGCCGATGGACGAGCAGGCGATATGCGGAACCAGGGGGAGATCCCGAGCCGCCAGCAGCCCGGCAATCTTCCTCATCTCGGAGATCCCCCCGACGCCGGCGGCATCCGGTTGGTAGATGTCGAAGGCCTCGGCCGTAACCGCCTCGGCCACCTCGTAGCGTGTCAACAGGCACTCGGCGCCCGAGATGGGAATGGAAGATTCGGTTCGCAGTCGCGCGTGCTCCCGGAAGTATTGGGGAAGCCCTCGGGTGTGGATGGGCTCTTCCAGCCAGCGGACCCCCTCGTCGGCCAGGAAGCGCGACAACTCCAGGGCCCCGCGGAAACCGTACGCCATGTTGGCGTCCACCATGATGGTGAACCCTGGCCCGGCCGCCTTCCTCGCCGCCTTGAGGATCTCCCGGTCTCTCTCTGGTCCGAGGCCGAAGCGAAGCTTGACGGCTTTGAATCCCTGGGCCAGGGCGATCGCCGTTTCCTGTTCCACGATATGCGGCTCCTTGAGAGCTGGCGCCGAATAGGCCGGGACGGTCCGACGGAATCCTCCAAACAGGCGGTAGAGGGGCTGCCCGCTGGCCTTTCCGATGATATCCCACAGGGCGATATCGATCCCGCTCATAGCATACGTCTCGAGGCCGCGTCGCCCCCACTTGTGTGTGTGCGTGTACATGGCCTCCCAAATGGCCTCGACCTCGAACGGGTCCCGGCCGATCACCAGGGGGGCAAGAAGGATCCGGACGATCGGCTCGATCATGGGTGCGGCATCCACGGAGAACCCGCATTCCCCGATGCCGGTAATCCCTTCGTCGGTGCGGATGCGCAGGAGGCACGCGCCTCGCTTGGAGACGGCAAATAGCCCCCACCGGAGGGGCTCGGGCAAGTCCATCGCCACAGGGATCACTTCGACGGCCGTTACTCTCATGGCTCTCCTCCCATGATTCCCAGTAGTAGTGACGGCAGGGATTGGATGGAACCTGTGACTCGGGACGCTATGGAACTCGGTACAATTAGCCCCAAATCAGGTCGGTCGTCAATCCTTCGGTGATAACGTTCGGGAGATCGGAGTAGTAGGCATCACGGGAAGAGGTCTGCACGGGTAGGAAGTGCAGATTGCAGCGATTGCAGGTGAGGGAGGCGCCTGACACAGCCATCTCGATCATCGTTCCCTTCCGACATGGTGCCCTGAAGGTAAACGTTTCACGCCTTCCCTCGTCCGTCAGATCCCGCCCGCACCGTCTGCACACTTGCTGAATCTTAAACAGCCCTTTCCGTTTGGCGAGGTTGTTGGGGATGGACTTGAGGAGACCGAGAACCTCCAAGCTAAGATTGGGCCAGTACCAGTAATTGCCAGGACACCCCTTTGGGCAGACCTTCACCGGTATGCCGGTTACCACGACCCTGAACCGGCCGGATCCGGCAGACCTCTCCTGGCTCGGCCCCTCGATCAACTCTGTTCCGCATGTCTTGCAGAGATTGAGCATGACCTCACCCTGCGGCTCCAGCGGCTGCCATCGGAGAGAAGGGGACGTAGCTTCCTTAGTCTCATTAAGCAGCCCCTGGCATTATCGCGGGTGGTTTGCACCATCGAGAACTTTGAAAATTGGCCCGGAGAGTGGGATCGTTACATGAAAACGGGCGCCCGGTGCCCATTAAGAAAGATGCAGTCAGATGCCCGTGGTTCTGGCTGGTGGGTGAGGGAATCGTCTCAGGCGGCATGGACTTCGAGATATTCGACGCGGGCGTTCGGTGCGATGAGCAGGACGTTGGATTGGATGTCCTGGAGGTGCTGGCGGACTGCCGGCTCCCCGATCCCGGGCGGGGCGTACACGGCGAAGATCACCTGTCGAGTGTCCGCCGTGATCCGCGTTCGCTGATCGGGACCGTGAAGGATGCTGGAGATGACCCCTTGGCCGTCGGCCATCATCATGTCCCCGGCCTTGCACACCTGCTCCCGCCCGTTGAGCATGGTATACCGTTCGTCGCCCTTGGCCACGGCGAGTCTGATGGGCGGCTGGATGCTCTGAAGATCGTGTCCGGCTGTCAGGAGCAGGTTCTTGAGTTCGGCAATGAACATGGCTTCGACGAGCGCGGCGACGTGGGCGGTGGACTTCCCCTTGAGACCGACGGACTCGAGTTGGAGCTGGACGTGATAGGTCTTGCCGTAACGCTTGAAGTAGGTGTTGTAGGCCTGGATGGGTTGAAGGGCCGCCAGCGCGCTGCGATCGCCGCCGGCGAAGCGCGATCGGAGTTGGCTCTCCAACTCCGTCCGAAGTCTGTCAATCTCGGGGTGGCTGGCTGGGTTGGCAACGTCGTGCATCACCAGGATTCCGGCCGCCGCCCCGGGATAAGCGGCTTTCCATTCCTCCGAAACGATGAACATCCTTCGACTCCGGGGAGAGCAAGATCATATCCTTGTCCGCCTGAGGCGGATGCCGTTGGTACCGGCGGTTGATGCTTTTCCTCGGGTGCTTTAGCCATCGTCGCGGGGCCACCAGGGAGGGAATTCACCCTGGTGGTCGGCCTTGACCTTCCGCTCCAGACGGTGTAATGCGCCTTCGGCCCGGAGCAGCTCAGTCTCCATCTCCATTCGCCAGTGCTGCAGATCGGAGTCGTCGCTGATGCTTACGACGTTGCCGCTCCGGTCGCGGCTGATCCGCGCAGAGCGCCGGAACTCGATCAGCCGGTTCAGAGCGTCCAGGCTGGTCTGCCAGCGCTCAACAGCCCGAACGCGTTCCGCGCGTGCTTTCAAAGCCTCCACAGGATATGCGGGGTCCGTCGGATCCGGGAACTGTTCCTCAGGGGTGCTCGCCCAGAAGTCCCCGTGGGCACAGCCGCCCATCACGACCACAAGGCAGATCCACGCCAGCGCCAGGATCCTCTCTGGCCTCGGCGCAGTCATGATCGGTCCTCCTCTTGATTCACTCTCCCGACCGCTGCATCGGCGAGTGCCGGGAGATTCTAGCGTCTCTCCTCCGGACTGCTCCGCCCGGTCGGGCAGACGCGAAGGCAGCGGCCCATGCACGCCGCCGCGGCCTGGCTCTTCCGGCAGAGCGACCAGTCAGTCCGCGACACGGGATCGAGCCACATGCCCTTGGAGTTCGCCTCCGGCTGCAGCGTGAAGGCGCCCGCCGGACACTCGTCCACACAGATATTGCAGGCGGCACCGAGGCACGTCTTGGTCTGCAGGAGGGGAGAGGGGGCCAAGGGGGCGGTGGTGATCACCGAGTTGAAGCGAATGCGCGGACCATAGCGCTCCGTGACGACCACGTTGTTGAACCCAAATTCGCCCAAACCCGCCCGCACGGCCGCATGCCGCTGGGAGAACATCGCGGGCACCTGGCCCATCTTCTCCGGCATAGCGCCATAGGTGGCGGGGAAGAACAGAGATGGGTACCCCTGGTCCTCCAGATGATTGGCGAGCCTGAGGGCGATATGATTCAGCCGGTCATTGATGATGTCGTAGCCGGAGCGTCTGTAGAAAAGCGCGTGGAGGGCCTCCAGGCGCAGGTCTTCCGGGAAGAATGGCGAGCCTTGAAGGAGGTCCGGCCATTCCAGGACCCGATCCAGGATGCGGATCCCGAAGGTGAAGACCGATTTTGCGCCCGGCAGTAAATCCCCCGGGTGGTGACCCTTGGGAGCGCCATTGAATCGCTCGACCGCGGCCACCCCCGCCAGGCTTGCTCCCGCCGCTCTTGCCAAATCGGTCAGTTCGGATGTGAGATCCATGACGCCCTCCCTCACAAGTGCTATAGCCGAATCCGGTCAGCCTTGAGCATACTGAACCTCACTGCTCCGCACCACCTCGTCGCGGAAGTAGCGGCTGAGTTCTGCCGGCGTCCGCAGATCCACTTTCCGGCCAATTAGCTCCGACAGTTCCAATTTTGGGACGTCAATACGCCGCCGCCCCATGGCCTGCCCCGTCAGATTATCTTCGTATCTTCAAGTAGCTCGAACCGCCTTTGCTTTAGTCCTCGGTAGTTCCCAACGGTATCTCTATACCCGTCCCCGTTGGCCAACGCAAGGCCTTTCTCCAAGACTAACCGGTTCACGCCCACCTGTCGCAGGGCTTCGATCGAGCGTTGTAGGGATTCGAATAGGAGCGTGAAATCCAATGCTGCTGTGGTAAGCTTTCAAGGTCGTCCAGTGAGCCAGCGGTGACGAGAGGATTCGCGCGGCGTCGAGGAAGGGAACATTCAACAGCCCACTTCCTCACGGGAGAGGCAGAAGTCACGTCAGGGCCTGGCAGGAGGGAGTCATGCACATAGCAGTCACCGGCTCCAGGGGCCTGGTTGGTTCGGCGCTGATTCCGTTCCTTACCACGGGCGGGCACGAGGTGATCCGCCTCGTCCGCGTGTCCCCGGGCAGCGGTGACGTCCCGTGGGATCCCGTCGAAGGCGTCAAAAATCTCTCGCGATTGGAAGGGGTGGACGCCGTAATTCATCTGGCCGGCGAAAACATCGCAGCCGGGCGATGGACGCCCCAGCGGAAAGACGAGATCCGTCGGAGCCGCGTCGAGGGTACCCGGCGACTCTGCGAGTCGCTGGCAAAACTCTCGCGTCGCCCCAAGGTTCTAGCGAGCGCCTCCGCGATCGGATTTTACGGGAATCGGGAGGACGAGATCCTCACCGAAGATAGTTCCCCCGGGAACGACTTCCTCGCCCAGGTCTGCCAGGAGTGGGAGGCCGCCACCGAGCCTGCCTCGCGGGCCGGCAGCCGGGTGGTTCGCCTGCGCTTCGGCATGATCCTCAGCCCGGCGGGGGGCGCCCTGAAAAAGATGCTCCTTCCATTCAAGCTAGGCGTGGGAGGCCGGATGGGGAGCGGCGCGCAGTATGTGAGTTGGATCGCTATTGACGATGCGATCGGGGCGATACATCAGGCCATCTGCGACGAGTCGTTGAAGGGGCCGGTCAACGGGGTGACTCCCAATCCGGTGACCAATATGGAATTCACTCGGATCCTGGCGCGGGTGCTGTCACGGCCGGCGCTCTTCCCGATGCCGGCCTTCGCCGCAAGACTCGCATTTGGCGAGATGGCCGATGCGCTGCTCCTGACGAGCGCCCGCGTTGTACCCGCCCGGCTTCAAGCATCGGGCTACCCGTTCCGGCATCCTGAATTGGAAGAAGCCCTCAGGCACCTGCTGGGCCGTCCGAAAGGATAGGCAATTTGGCAATCAGGCAATGAGGCAATCTGGCGATCCGGACCCCAAGTTGCCAGATTGCCGAGTTGCCAGGTGCGGATCCTCCCGGGCCTGCCAGGTGGCTGTTCGATCTTCGTGGAGCGGATGAAGTGCAATCTCCTCTAGTCCCTCCAGCGCGCATCACGCGGTTGAATGACCGGCCCGAGCGGTCCGGGACGGACTTCGTTCTCTACTGGATCCAGATGTACCACCGCGCCGAGCAGAACTGGGCGCTAACGGCCGCCATCGAAGCAGCCAACCGCCTGGGGTTGTCGCTGATCGCGTACCACGGGCTCGGATACACCTACCCGCACGCCAACGACCGGATTCACCGGTTCATCCTCGAGGGGGTGGCGGAACTGGGCGAGCGGTTTGCCCGCCGGGGGAT
>CAZXXV010000313.1:0-5741 GCA_964644725.1 uncultured bacterium | reverse complement strand
CGCGTTGCCCAGTCCCTGACCCAGGGGCCCGCCGGGCGCCTCGATGCCCGGGGTCACTCCGAACTCGGGATGGCCGGGAGTCTTGGAACCGAGCTGGCGGAAGGAGCGCAGGTCATCAAGGCTCAGGTCGTAGCCGCACAGGTGCAGCAGGGAGTACAGCAGCATGCAGCCGTGCCCGGCGGAGAGCACCAGCCGATCGCGGTTGGCCCACTTCGGGTCCTGGGGATAGTGACGCAGGATTTCCCCGTACAGCAGGGCCCCGAGCTCGGCCAGCCCCATGGGCAGCCCGGGATGTCCGGATTTGGCCTTTTCCACGGCGTCCATGGATAGGGTGCGCACCGAGTTGGCCACCGCCTGCAGAGATTTCAGGTCCATTGCTTCCTCCAGTCAGTATGGCTTGGGTATCTGTCTGTTGTGTACACTATTCTCGCGCGCCCGGCAAGCACAGGCGGGCTTTTGGCCGCGGGGGTGTTCTACCCGTTGACCGAGATCAACCTCGTGAAACGCACGAGTCTCAGCGGGTGGCGAAACATTCCGCGAATCTTCACTGCGCCGCTGAGGAGGCCGTTTCTCAAAATGCGGCTTTCCGAGCTCAGGAGATTCGGCATTCCCGACGAAATCCTCACCAGCGGGAGCGCGAGCAGGTTCCTGGCGTTGGCGCGGATGAGGATCTGCGCATAGTCGAGCTGCCCGCCGTGAACGACGAGGCTGCCGCGCGAGAACTCCAGCGTGACCGCGACCTCCACGTCGGGCACCTCGATCGCGATGGTCGCATCCAGCCTCTGGAAGCCCGGCTCCCTGCGGGGGTTTTGCTCGAGATTCTGCCGGATCAGGTCGGAGAGCATCACCGCGAGCCCCACACCCTCAGCTCCCGGCGCGAGCCTGATCCTCTCCGCTCCGCCGCTCGCCCGCTCGCTCACGATGCGCCCTGCCATGCCGCCTTCAGGACGCCGAGCACCGCGGCCGCGTCGGTGACTGGTTTTGCGTTGTACACGATGGCGCCGTCGGACAGCGCCAGCTCGGCGCAGGCCGCAAGATCGCTCTCGGGCACGCCCGCATCCCGGAAGGATCGGGGAAGGCCGAGAGCCCGCGAGAACTCCGCGATCTCCTCCGCCGCCCTGAGGCCTGCCGCCTCGTCGCTCATGCCCCGCACGTCCAGTCCCATCGCCTCGGCCACCAGCCGGTGCCGGTCGGCGACCGCATCGTTGTTGAATCTGATGACGTGGGGCATGGCGATAGCGTTGGCGGTGCCATGGTGCACGGCGTGGCGCGCGCCAACCACGTGGGCGATCGCGTGGATCAGCCCGACCTGGGCGTTCGAGAATGCAGCGCCTCCAAGGGTAGCCGCGATCAGCGTCTGGCCGCGCGCGGCTATGTCTGCCCCGTTCCTCACGGCGGCGGGAAGGTGCCTGCGAATGAGGCGCATCGCGTGCAGCCCCAGCGCATCGGCGACGGGCTCACGCTGCGCCGAGGTCACGGCCTCCAGGCCGTGGGAGAACGCATCCAGACCGGTCGCCGCCGTGAGCAGCGGCGGAAGGCCGACGATGAGCGTCGGATCCAGGATCGCGACATCGGGGATGATGTGGTGATCCGCGAAAAGGAGCTTCCGCTTTCTCTCGTGATCCTTCACCACCGCCACGTAGGTCACTTCCGAGCCCGTTCCGGCGGTGGTGGGCACGCAGATGTGCGGCGTCTGCCTCCGGTTCAACACCTGGAATCCCTGGTAATCGAGGAGCGAGCCGCCCTCCTTCAACAGCATAGCGATCCCCTTGGCCGTGTCGATCACGCTGCCGCCGCCGATGCTCACGATCGAGTCCGCTCCTCGGGCACGGCCGAACTCCGCGCCCGCATCGACCGTGTGGACACCCGAATCGGCCGGCACGTCGGAGAATATCCCGGCGCAGGTCTCTCCGAGGGACTTAACGACGCGCTTCACCAGGTCCGTTTTTTCATTGAGGAACCGGTCGGTGACGATGAGCGGCTTCGCGCACCCGAGGGCGCGAAGCTCCACTCCGACGTCGCCCGCCGAGCCGGCGCCGAAGACGATCCGGGTCGGGTTCATGAAGAGGAATGAAAGATCTGCGGGGTAGTCCATGGCCGCGTTACTCGTCGAGGAAAATCGTGTCGAGGGTCTGGCCGGAGTTCACCAGCTCTTCCGCCGATTTCACCTGACGAACGATGGTGGGAAGGTCCCCCTTGAGCTTCAGCTTCCCCTGCATCATGCCCTTGATCGGTTCCAGCTCCTTTCTCAGAACCTGTTTCCAGCGAGCGTACTCCCCGGTGATGCAGAAGGGCGCCTTGGCCGCTTCGTCGGGCAGCACCAGCTTCGCCTCCCGGCAGATGCCTCTCTCCAGGTCGAGCCAGATCCCGACGTCCTGGGGGAAGGCAGGCGGCTGCGCCTTGCAGACGAGAGCGACAACGCCGTACGTCCAGTCTAACGCAGAATTCTTGTATTCCGGGTTGCCGTTGATGGCGTCCTTATAAGCCCTGACCCACTCCTCGCTGAAAAACGCCATGCCCATGGCTTGCCTCCTCTGGCAGTCAATCGTTGAAGATGTAGTCGTACCAGAACTTCTTCGACCTCTCGAGGGCAAGGTCGACATGGATGTGCTTGACCTGGGTGTATTCCAGAAGCCCGTGGGGGCCGAGCTCGCGCCCCACGCCGGACTGCCTGTATCCGCCGAACGGCGCAAGTGCGTTGATCAGATGGAAGTCGTTGATCCACACGGTTCCGGTGCGGATGCTCTTGGCGATGGATATCGCCTTTGGGATGTCCCGCGAGAACACCGCCCCGCCGAGGCCGTACATGCTGTCATTGGCCATGGCGATGGCCTCGTCGACGCTGCGGTAGCGGATTACCGATAGTACCGGTCCGAAGATTTCCTCCCGGGCGATGGTGGCGCTGTTGCTCACCTCCTCGAAGATCGTGGGCTGGACGAACCAGCCCTTTTTCATCTCCGGCGGCCGGCCTCCGCCGTACGCGAGGCGCGCGCCCTCCTTGCGGCCGGTCTCGATGTAGCCGAGGACGCGGGCGAGCTGGGTTTGCGAGACGACCGGCCCCATCGTCGTTTCGTAGTCGGCCGTGTCACCGATCTTGATGTGGGTGACGCGCTCCCTGAGGCGTTCCATGAAGGCGTCGTAGATCGAGGCGGGCACGAAGCAACGGGTACCCGATTCGCAGACCTGCCCGGCATGGAAGAACGTGCCGAACAGCGCCCCGTCTACTGCGATAGATAGGTCCGCGTCGTCGCAGATGATGGTCGGGCTTTTTCCGCCCAGCTCGAGGGTGACTTTCTTCACCGTATCGGCGGCAAGCTTCATGACGCGCCGGCCGGTCTCGGTGGAACCGGTCAGGGCGATCTTATCGACCATGGGGTTGGTGCACAGCTCCTCCCCCACGACCTGGCCCGAGCCGATGAGCACGTTGAGGACTCCTGGGGGCAGGCCGCACTCGGCCGCCGCTGCGGCGAGCTCCAGGGCGCTGAGCGGGGTGTCGCTGGCGGGCTTGAGGATGACAGAATTGCCCATGATCAGGGCTGGGGCGATCTTCCAGACGGCCATCATGAATGGGAAGTTCCAGGGGATGATTCCGGCGCAGACTCCGATCGGCTCACGGTGGACGAAATTCCACGAGACGGCCGGCAAGTCGATCCAGGGAAGCGGCTCGTAGGTCGGGATGCGTTCGCCAAGCTCGACCAGGGCCTTGAAGTGCTCGATCCCGATGGGGATGTCCATCATCGAAGTCTTTCGGATGGTCGCCCCGGCGTCCGCCGATTCGATCTGCGCCAGCTCCTCCTGCCGATCCTTGAGCTTCTCGACGATCCGCATGAGGATTTTCGCGCGCTCGCGCGCGTCGATCCCGCTCCACACCCGGGAATCGAAGGACCTGCGCGCCGCCTCGATTGCGCGCCGTGTGTCCCCCTTCGTGGCCACGGGCACGGTGGCGATGGGCTCCTCAGTGGCCGGGTTGATGGTCGGCCTGCATTCTCCCGTCTCCGCATCGGCGAACTTGCCGTCGATGTAGAGCTGGTACTTTTTCATGGAAGCCTCCTTGAAGGCTCGCGCTGCATGATGATAGCGGTACACCCGCGCGAGCGCAAGTTCTCGGCGGTCAAGCCGTTGACAAACAGTCTGTTTAGGATAATCCTGTTCCAAGCGAACGTGTCGGATCGAAATGATCTTCTAGACTTCTAGACAAGGAGGAGTTTATGAGAAATTCGAAAAGGCCGCTTTTCATCATGGCATTCCTTGCGGGATGCCTCGCCATGGCCTTCGCCGGCGGCGGCGGAGAGAGGGGGGGTGCCCCAGCGGGTGGAGGGAAGCCGGTCATAGTGGTTGCACTCGACAGCGACATCGATCACGTTGAGCCCATGGAGTTTCGCAGCGACGCGGGCTACTACGCCACCGCCAACCTCTATGAGCCTCTCATCCAGCAGAAGCTCACTCCGGGCGCCGATCCGGGGGTGCTAGAAGGCACCCGTGAGTACGGCCCCGGCCTCGCGGACATCAGCATGTCGGCGGACGGACTGACTGCCACGTTGAAGATTCGCAAGGGCGCGAAGTTCCAGAACGGAGACCCGATCACCGCCCAGTCATTCAAGCATACCTTCGATCGGGCCATCACGGCCAAGCGCAGCTACATCCCCCTGCTCGTCCAGTTCATGGGCTTCAGCAAGGCGGATTCGGTGGTGGTCCTGGACGATTACACCCTGCAGTTCCGTCTGGACAAGCCGAGCGCGCTCTTCCGTCCGCTGCTCTCCTTCCAGGTATTCGGAGCGATGGATCCGGCGACCACGAAGGCCAATGCAACCGCCGAAGACCCCTGGGCCTTCGACTGGTACCGCAAACACGCCAATCCCAGCGGACCCTACATGATCACCAAATGGGATTCGGGGGTGGAGTATGACTTCGAGCCCAATCCCAACTATTGGCAGGGCCCCGCCTTTTTCAAGAACAGCAAGATCGTGGTTAAGGTCGTGCCCTCCCCTGAAGACCGCGAGCTGCTGCTGAAGAAGGGCGACGTGGACCTGGCCCTCGGTCTGCCGTTCAAGGACCTGAATGCCCTAAAGGCGGACCCCAACGTCAAGATCTACGACATAAAGTATACACGCCTGTTCTACCTGGGCATGAACAACAAGATCGCGCCCTTCGACAACATGAAGGTGCGGCAGGCCGTCTCGTATGCCATCCCATACGACACGATCATCAAAGAGTCGATGTACGGTTACGCTCAGAAAGCGACGAGTCCCATCCCCAACGGAATGCCCACCCACAACGGCTCGTTCTGGCACTATGACACGGACCTCGGCAAGGCCCAGTCGGTCCTGAATGAAGCGGGCTTTCCCGACGGTTTCGCCATCGACCTCTCCGTGCGCCAGTCCATTCCTCAAGACGCTGATGCTGCCGTATGGATCCAGGCGTCGCTGGCCAAGATCGGGGTCAACGTCACCATCAACAAAATGACCGACGCCGACTTCTTCGACAAGCTGAACAAGCACCAGCTTCCCTTCTTCATCCACGACTGGTATTCCTGGGGCAATGACCCGGCCTACCAGCTGACGTTCCTTCTCACGAGCGGCGCCTTCACCAACTACGCCGACTACTCCAACAAGACGGTGGATGATCTCATCCAGAAGGTCACGTGGACGGTTGATCCAGCCCAGCGCCAGGCGATGATGGACCAGGCCCAGAAGATCATCGTTGAGGAGGCACCGTGGGCTTTCCTGTACCAACCCGACTGG